>DAIOGT010000093.1:0-16965 GCA_036745095.1 Pyrinomonadaceae bacterium | reverse complement strand
CGCATCGTACTCACTCACGCCCACGAAGATCACTGCGGACTCGCGCGTTCCCTTCGTGACGAAGCGAAGAACGCGGAAGTCTTTGTTCACAACTGGGAGACGGGCCATCGTCACAGCCGGCTCGAATACGAAGATCATCGCAGCCTGCTCGTACGCGCCGGTGTTCCCGATAACGAGATCGAGCGCATGCGTAATTTATACGAGCACATGCGCAGGTATGCTGACTCGTTCGGCGACGATGAATACACGTCGCTTTGGGACGAGGCTGAGCTCGAGTTTGAGTCCGGCAGTCTCAAGATTTTGCACACACCCGGTCACACACCAGGCTCGTGCTCGTTTTTGCGCGAAGCGGATCGCACGATCATTGCCGGCGATTGCGTGTTGAAACGAATCACGCCGAACCCGGTGCTGTCGCCCGATCCAGTCAACCCTTCGCGCCGCTTTCCGTCACTCGCTGAGTATCTGGTCAGTCTCGCACGCTTGCGGTCGTTCTCACCGACACTTGTTTACGGCGGGCACGGCGAACCAATCCGTGATTTCGAGGAACTGTTCCACCGCTACTTCCGAGCGTTTCAGGACCGCCAGACCCAGGTGATAGGCCTCGTTGGGAAGAATGGTGTGACTGCGTGGGACGTGGCGCTCAAGATGTTTCCCCAGGCTGATGATGTACACCGGTTTTTGTCAGTCTCCGAAGCCGTCGCACACCTCGACCTCGCGCAAAGCGAAAACAAGATCGCCTACGAACTCAGCGGCGAGACCGAAGTCTACAAACCACTTTTATAAGCCGCAGAGAACGAATAAAAGCAGATCTGCTTTTATTCGCAAAACCCGCGGCCAATATTTCTGGAACCGTGCCGCCTCGCGTGCGTGTAACCGCAAAACTCTTCCGGAGGAAACACGCATGAAAGCTAAATATTCTATCGGTCTCCTGGCCGCTATTATTGTTGCCGCGAGTGTCGCAGTCGCACAGCAACCCGCGCCGCCGCCCGCCCCGCCCGACGAACCTTTGGATCAGTCGTTCTCAATTTTGATTGATGGTGGCGCCTTCCTTGGCATCTATGCGGAAAACGTCAGTCGCGAAAACATGAGCCGTTACCACATGAACCAGGTGCGCGGCGTCGGCGTCACGCAAGTGGTCAAAGACAGTCCAGCCGAGAAAGCCGGCTTGCGCAAAGACGACGTCATCCTGCGCATTGACGGCGAGAACGTTACGAGTGTTCGCAAACTAAATCGACTTGTCTCGGAGCTCGCTCCCGACCAGAACGTAAAAGTCACGTTCAGTCGCGGCGGTGCGGAGCAGGAAGTTACCGCAACGATCGCGAAGCGCAACAACCAAAGCTTCGCTGGAGATCTTTTCCGCGGCCACAATCCGAGAACGTTCAGGTGGGAAGGACCACTATTGGGCCGCGACGGTCCGTTCGGTAACGATGGCAACTTCTCATTCGACTTTGGAAACAGTCGCAGAATCGGCGTCAGTACGATGCAGCTTACGAAACAGCTCGCGGATTACTTTGGGATCACGAGTGGCAAGGGCGTTTTAGTAACCACAGTCGTTGACGATGGACCAGCCGCGAAGGCGGGCGTGAAAGCTGGTGATGTGATCACAGCTATTGAGGGTGAAGCGGTCGACTCGCCCGGCGATCTCTCGCGAGTGATCAATCGCAAGAAAGAGGGCGATGTATCCCTCACGATCATTCGCAACAAGGCGCAGCAGACGATTCGCGTGACGCCACGTGAAGGTAGCGGCCTTTCGCCAATGCTTGATCGGGCGGACATTGGACGGCGGATCGTGATTCCACGGATCGAGATTCCCATGCCCGCGATTGATATTTCGTTGCCGCGCATACGCGTGACGCCACGGCCGCGGATTCGAACGGTGCAACGGCCGATTTAGGAGCGTAATACGCCGCTCTACTTGCACCCAACGTGCGGGTTATGTGATGATCGCCAGCGATGGTAATCGTCATTAAAAGCCCTGATCTTTTGAGGAGTGCATAAAGAGTGAAAGCGGAATTGCAGAAGTTAATCGCTTTGCAGAATCTTGATACAACCATACGAAAGCTAGAAAAAGACCAACAAGCGATACCCGAAAGGCGCGCCGAGATCGAAAGAGAGTTCGATCAGCGCGCCTTTGAAATTAGGGCGCTCGAAAACCGCCGCGACGAAGCCACGCACACGCGAGCGCGTCTCGAGATTGAAGTCGGCGAACAGAAGACTCGCGCTGAACGAGCAGAACGAAACCTGATGTCGTCGAAGAAGCAGGATGAATACACCGCCGCCATTCGTGAAGCCGACGCAGCCCGCAAACAAATCTCAGCGCTCGAAACTCAGATCCTCGAACAAATGGAGCAACTCGAACAGGCTGACACGTCTTTGAAGGAACGTGCAGACGAGGTAGCCAGCTTAAAGTCAGACCGCGAGGCGAAGTTGAAAGCGTTTGACGAGGAGATGGGCACGATCTCTGAACGGCTTGCGGCGGCGCGTAAAGAGCGGGAAGAGGTCTTTGCAAACCTGCCGAAACAGATGAGTGTGCTCTATGCGCGTATTGGTGCGCGAATCCGCGATGGTGTAGCTGTTGCGGAAGCGCGCAATCGTTCGTGCAGTGCGTGTTTCATGTCGCT
The DNA here is from genome assembly GCA_036745095.1 of Pyrinomonadaceae bacterium. GTDB lineage: Bacteria > Acidobacteriota > Blastocatellia > Pyrinomonadales > Pyrinomonadaceae > PSRF01. The sequence goes on along the minus strand of DAIOGT010000093.1, from coordinate 14,344 downwards.
TAGACCACAGGTGATGGCCGAGGTCAGGCGTGGTGAAGAGATCATCACATGTGATAACTGTGGTCGCATACTTTACGTTGCTCCCGCAGAAACAGTTAAGGCAGATGCAGCGGCGCCTCAGCCGAACGTTGCGATTAGTTAAAACACAATTTCAAGGGGTCATTCATGCGGGTTTTGGTAACGGGCGGCGCCGGATACATCGGTAGTGTTGTAACTGAACAACTGGTAAACGACGGCCATAACGTGGTCGTCTACGACAATCTCTCAAAAGGACATCGCGGCGCCGTTGTTGACGGCGCCGATTTTGTTGAAGGAGATCTGTTTGAGGGCGATAAGCTTCGACAAACACTGGGGGACAATCGCATCGATGCGGTCATTCACATGGCTGCGTCTTCGCTTGTCGGCGAATCAGTTGAGAAGCCCGCGAAGTACTACCAAAACAACGTTGTCGCCGGCTTAGTTTTACTCGATGCGATGCACGAGTGTGGCGTCCGCCGGATCGTTTTTTCTTCAACGGCGGCGACGTATGGCGAGCCTGAGGCGCAGCCAATCTTCGAGTCTGCGCCGACAAATCCGACGAACACTTACGGCGAAACAAAACTCGCATTCGAACGCGCAATGAACTGGTATGAGAAAGCGCACGGGCTCAGGTATGCCTCGCTACGTTATTTCAACGCTGCCGGAGCGAGTGAGAAGTGTGGCGAAGACCACGATCCGGAGACGCACATCATCCCCATCACGTTGCAGGCGGCGGCAGGGAAACGCGCTCACGTCGAGATCTTCGGTGAAGACTATCCGACACCTGACGGTACGTGCATTCGCGATTACATTCACGTCATCGACCTGGCGCGCGCGCACATTCTCGCGCTCGATGTGTTGAGCGAACGCAGCGCGATCTACAACCTCGGGTGTGGCGGCGATGGTTACAGCGTGCGTGACGTTATCGACACGGCACGGCGCGTAACGGAGAAAGAGATTCCCGTCCGCATGGGGCAACGACGAGCGGGCGATCCGGCGGTGTTGATTGCGAGCTCGGACAAGATCAAGAGCGAGCTTGGGTGGCAGCCGCAGTTTCAGGATCTGGGAGTGATCATCGAGTCAGCGTGGAGATGGATGCAGGCGCATCCGGATGGTTATTGATCTGCGTTATCTGCGTCCCACGATATCGAACTCAAACTTCACGTCGTCATCGACACGCACCATTCCGTGAAATGCTGACGTCGCCTTCACCTTGTAATCATCACGATCGATGCTGAACTTCCCGACTGCACGCAGCGTGCTCCCGTTGAGTGTTACGACAGCGGGAATCGTGATCCCTCGCGTAGTACCAAGCAGAGTCAGATTGCCGTTGATCTTCAAGTCGTAGCGACCCGCCCCTAACGGCTTGGCCGTCACGTTTGTACTCTGAAAAGTAATATCCGGATACTTGTCCGGATGCAGCACAATCTCTTTCAATTCCTTGTTGATGATCTCCTTCTGCGGCTCCGTGAAATCGGCGCCGGTTTCGTGCAACGAAGCGGCCTTGACTACGAGACGCAAGGACGCGGGCGTGATGGTATCAGGCGTCAACTCAACCCGCCCGCTGAAATCACTTGCCGCAAGGTGATGACTATGTCCCTTGAACCAGAGAAGACCGCTACGGTTTGCGTGGGCCATGAATTTGCTCTGGCTGGCGTCGAGGTTATAAGTTACCGTTGCAGGCGGCAGCGCAAAGGAAACGGGAGCGATCAAAGCAGCCAGGATGAGGGTGATTATTAGTACTCGCATGGCTTAAATTTAACATGCCGAAAGAAGAAGTAAAACGAACGAAGCAAAAACAGGGAAGAGTCGTCACGGTTGAAGAGTTTCTCAGCCTTGAACGGCCGAAAGGTGACCTGATCATAAAAGCCGGTCGCGAGCAGGTGGCAGTTACAAGTTTGGATCGTATTTACTGGCCTGACGAGAAGCTCACCAAGTTTGACCTGCTGAGCTATTACTTGAAAGTCGCCGATTACATCATGCCGTACTTGCAGGATCGCCCGGCGATTCTCCAGCGCTACCCACGCGGCATAAAAGCGCCGATGTTTTTCCAGCAGGATCTCGACAGCGCGCCTGAATTCATCAAGACCGCGCGGCTCGTTAATCAGGAGGGACGCGAACTCGACTACGGCGTTTATTCAACCATCGCTTCGGTACTTCACTTCGTAACGCTCGGCACCATCGAACAGCATCCGTGGCACTCGACGATCAAGCGACTCGACAAGCCTGACTGGATCGCCATCGATCTCGACCCGAAACGCGCGCCGTGGGAAAACGTGTTGCAAGTTGCGCTTGTCGTGAAGGAAGTCGCCGACGAGATCGGTTTACAGGCATTTCCGAAGACCTCCGGATCTTCGGGCATTCATATTTACGTGCCGCTCAAGCCGGCGAACGAGTATGACAAGGTGGGCGAGTTTGCACGACTGTTTGCGAGCGAGGTGGCGCAGCGCGCTCCGCAGATCGCAACGATCGAGAGAGCGATTGCTAAGCGTAAATCCACACAGGTTTACGTTGACTGGATGCAGAACGCGCGCGGGAAGAGCCTCGCCGCAGTATTCACTGCGCGCGCGAAGCCGAAGGCAACGGTCTCGATGCCATTGACCTGGCAGCAGATCGGAAAGGGTGTGAAGATTGAGGATTTCACAATCACGAACGTTCCCGAGCTTCTGAAAAAGAAGGGCGACGCCTGGAAGAATTTCTTCGCTTCGCGCCAATCATTGCGCTTCTGAGCGGGATCGTCCGGCTTTTATATTGATCGTATAAAGATCTGTGTTTATAATGCCCGCCACGTCATGAGTCACAGCTCGTATCGCTATTATTACTATTACGGCCCGCTCTCCTATGGGAGGGACGGTCAGGCGATGGGCTGTCGGCGTACATCGACGATGTAACACAAAACGACAGGTTTCCTAACACCGGCCATCAATCCCAGAGGATTGGTGGCCGTTTTTTTATTTTCCGATTTCGAGGTCAGCCCAATGATGATTACAACCCAACCTTTGCTCGACCACGTTGCCCTCGTGCAACTCGATCCTGACCATCCCGGGTTTCGCGATAGTGAATATCGTGCCCGCCGCAATGCGATCGCTGAGATTGCCATGACTTACAGAGCCGGCTCATCGATTCCGTCAGCACCTTATACCGAACAAGAACATGGCGTCTGGAAGACGATCTGGATAGCGCTTGGCTCCGCGCATCGCGAGCACGCATGCGCGGAATATCTCGATTGCGTGGATCGTTTGGCTTTCGACCCGGATCGCATTCCGCAACTCGACGAAGTGAGCCAGAAAGTGGAGGCAATCAGCGGCTTCCGGCTCGAGCCCGTCGCGGGGCTGGTTGAGCCTCGTGTCTTTCTCGAATCGCTCGCGCGCGGAGTGTTTCTTTCCACGCAATATATTCGGCATCACTCAACGCCGCTGTATACGCCGGAGCCTGACGTGGCCCACGAGATCATCGGCCACGCTGTGACACTCGCCAGCACACGTTTCGCGGAGCTTAACCGGCTCTTCGGCGAAGCAGTGGAGCGCACGGAAGATCCGGATGAGCTCGATCGACTCGCACGTGTCTACTGGTTCACGATCGAGTTTGGCGTATTGCGAGAGGACGGCAAGATCAAGGCGTATGGGACGGGGCTGTTGTCGTCGGCAGGGGAACTGGCGGAGATGCACAAGGCTGAGCTACGACCGCTCGATCTGGATGCGGCTGCGGCTCACGTTTACGATCCAACTCACTACCAGTCAATCCTGTTTTGTGCAGATTCGTTCGATGAGATGTACAAGACGCTCAGGGAATTTCTTGTGCGTTGGTAATGCACGTTTTTTGGCCAAAAACCTGCGGCTGAAATTTCGGATCGCGTTGTTGTTTTTGGATTTCGAAGGCTGCCTCAATCCGCGATTTCCTCAGTAAATATCGTGGCGCCTACGCCTCACCCGCGGCACTCCCATTGCTTAGGAGCTTTTACTCTCCCTTCTTCAACTGCCCGCATCTGGAGGTAAACATGCTCAGCAAAAGAATTGCTTTTTTCTTAATGCTCGTAGCCGCTCTCCTTGCGACTTCCTCAGCATTGGGCCAATCAACTGCCACCATCCAGGGCACCGTCACCGATTCAAAGGGCGCGGTGTTGCCGAACGCCACAGTCGTCGTCAGAAATAGAAATACATCCACTGAACGGACCACGCAAACAGACACCGACGGTAATTACCATCTCGCCGCCTTGCCTGTCGGAATTTATTCGGTCGAGGTAAGAGTTCAGGGATTCAAAACACAGGTCGCGGATCAGGTCACTCTCGAAGTTGCCAAGACCGCGGTGCAGAATTTTCAAATGGAAGTCGGCGCTATCTCCGAACAAGTGCTCGTCTCGTCCGATGTTCCGGTGATCGAGAGTGCGACTACGTCAGTCGGCACTGTAATCAACCAGCGAACAGTGCAGGAGATTCCACTCAATGGCCGTCACTTCGTGGATCTCGGCCTGCTGATTCCGGGCTCCGTGACGCCACCGCAAAACGGCTTTCTGACCGCGCCGTTGCGTGGCCAGGGATCGTTTGCGTTCAACACGGCCGGCAATCGCGAAGACACTGTTAACTTCATGATCAACGGCGTGAATCTCAACGACATGGTCCAGAACCAGATCACTTTCCAGCCGTCGATCAACACCGTGCAGGAGTTCAAGGTCGACAACTCGACGTTCAGCGCCGAGTACGGTCGAAACTCCGGTGCGATCGTAAACATCGCCACGCGTTCAGGCACGAACGACTATCATGGCGAGTTTTTCGAGTTTCTGCGAAACGAGGCACTTGATGCGCGCAACTTCTTCGACGCACGCAAGCCGCCGTTCAAGCGTAACCAGTTTGGCCTCAACATCGGTGGGCCACTTCACTTGCCGCATTTCGGCGAAGGTGGTCCCAGACTCAGTTTCAATGGCAGAAACCGCACGTTCTTCTTCTTCAGTTACGAAGGACTGCGACAACGGCAGGGACTCACCCTGACCAGTAACGTTCTGACAGACGCGCAGCGTGCGTCAGTGACAAATCCAACAGTGCTCAAGTTGTTGCCGTTGATTCCGGTCGCAACGACTGTTGACGTCGTTAACGGCGTTCCGGTTGCGAGGTTTGCCGGCGCGGGCACCGCTCCTGTCGATATCGATCAGTACACCGGCGACGTGAGTCACAACTTCAGCGCCAACGATCGTTTGCACGTCTACTATGCGTTCCAGCGCGATCGACGCGGCGAACCAAACTTACAAGGCAACACACTGCCGGGCTTCGGCGATACGCGGCAATCTCGACGACAGATTTTCACACTCAACGAAACGCACATCTTTGGACCAAGCCTCACCAACGAAGCACGGCTGGGATTTAATCGCATCAACATCACCTTCACTCCTAACCTGCAACTAAATCCAGCTGATTTCGAGATTAGAAACGGCGTCGACCAGCCGATCGGATTGCCGCAAATCAGCATCACGGGTTTCAACTTCAACATCGGTGGACCGGCGGGCTTTCCGCAGGGGCGTGCCGACACGACAGTGGTTGTGTCTGACACGCTGAACTACCTGAGAGGCAACCACTCGTTTAAGTTCGGTGGTGAGGGCCGGCGTTTCTACAACAACAACTTCACGCTCGACACGGGCACGTTCACTTTCCCGAACGTAAACAATTTTCTTACCGGAAATGCCAACTCGTTCAGCGTTACTCTTGGCGATCGATCGAGCGCCATCATCCAGAACGCGCTCGGATTTTTCGTGCAGGACAACTACAAAGTCCGTCCTAACGTCACGCTCGAGATGGGTCTGCGTTACGACTGGAACATGACGCCCAGCGAGCGTTTTAACCGGTTCGTCGTTTTCGATCCGGCCACTGGAACACTCGTTCGCATCGGTTCAGGCATCGACAAGGTCTACGAAGAGAACAACAAGAATTTTCAACCGCGCGTCGGTATCGCCTGGGATCCATTCAAGGATGGCAAGACCTCAGTGCGTGCTGCCTACGCGATCCTTGCCGATCAGCCGGTGACAAACGTCGTGACTCCACTCACCTCGAATCCGCCACTGGCAACACCGCTCACGTTCACCGGTGCGGTCACCTTTGCAAACGCGCGCACCGTGGCCGGTTCCGCGGGTCTTGCACCTAACACGGTGGACCACGGCTTCAACAACGCGTACGTCCAGTCGTGGAACCTCAACATTCAGCGTGAGCTTGGAAACGATCTTGGCGTTACGGTTGGTTACTTCGGAACGAAGGGAACTCGCCTCAGGCTTGCACGGAACATCAATCAACCAATCAACGGCGTCCGACCGTTCACACGGCTTTCGGCTTCGGATCCGTTCCTTCCGAATGCGGTGTTGAATAATATCGTGCAGATCGAGAGCACGGGAAACTCGAGCTACAACGCGCTCTGGCTGACGGCCAACAAGCGTTTTGGTCGCGGCTTCCAGTTCAACGCTTCGTACACGTTTTCGAAGTCGATCGATTACAACTCACTGAATAGCCAGGGCGTCGTCGTACAGGATAGTTACAACCTGCGCGGCAGTCGTGGTCTTTCGGACTTCGATGCGCGACATCGCATTGTGTTTAGTGGTCTGTACGAGCTTCCATTCCGTGGCAATCGACTTGTCGAAGGCTGGCAACTCTCGTCGATCGTGCAATCGCAGAGTGGGAATCCCGTCAACATCGTCGTCAACAATGCGGCGTTTACGGGAATCAACAACACTGTGCGACCTGACGTCACTGGTCCGGTCGAGATACTCGGCACTCCGAATCGATGGTTTGATACGTCGCCGTTTGTGGTCCCGGCAGGACGCTTTGGCAACCTCGGCCGCAACGTAGTGATTGGACCAGGATTCAACAACACTGACTTCTCAGTGATTAAACGGACAAAGTTGACTGAGAGCCAGTTGATTGAGTTTCGGTGGGAAGTGTTTGATGTATTCAACCACGCGAACTTTGGTCAGCCGGGTCGTGTGGTGGGGACTGCTAACTTCGGGCAGATCACGAATACAAGATTTGCGACCGGCGATTCGGGTTCTTCGAGGCAGATGCAGTTTGCGTTGAAGTACAAGTTTTAGCCACGGATTGGGCCGATGATCTGTTCGATTCGAGACACGAGATCCGGAGATTCTTCGCCCCGCGACGCTTTGATGTGAACCTGGGCAAGTTTGTACACGCTGAGGCGCTGGTGATACAGCGCCTCAGCCTGTTCACGGCTTCTTCCGAGCGGGCGATCTTCAGCGGACGTTTCGATCCGCTCCCAGCACACTTCAAAGGGAACATCGAGCCAGATGCTTTTGCATTTGTAACGTTCAATGAGGGTGCGATTTGTTTCTTCGATCCATGCGCCGCCGCCGAGTGCGATTACACCCGCGCCACCACGATGTAACAGGTCGCGCAGTGCGTTTGACTCGATCGTGCGAAACACGCGCTCGCCATCTTCAGTGATGATCTGAGCAGGGCTTCGCTTTTCACGTGTCGTGATCCAGTCGTCAAGGTCGACCATCACCGCATCGAGACGCCGGGCCAGCTCACGAGCCACTTTGCTCTTGCCGCAGCCCATGAAACCCGTAATGACGATTGGTTTCGGGCGTTTCATCGTTTCGTAAGCGATTCGAGAAGTGTGAAAAATTCTGGAAATGAGATTCCGACGCATTCTGCGCCCGTAATTTCCGTCTCACCTTTTGCGATTAAGGCCGCGATTGAGAAAGCCATCGCGATGCGGTGATCGCCATGAGAGTCGATAAGTGCGCCGTGCAGTTGCGCCGGCCCGGAAACGGCGAGACCGTCGTCAAACTCTTCGACGTCCGCACCCATGGCGCGCAGGTTTGCGGCAGTAGTTGCGAGTCGGTCACTTTCTTTCAGTCGCAACTCGGCGGCGTCTCGGATTTGGATCCCGCCGGAGATTTGCGAACCGACGACCGCGAGCAAGGGCAGTTCGTCGATCAAAGAGGGAATCATCGCTCGACTCAACGTTCGCTCTGATCCGTTTGGCGTTCCGGCGAGGCCGCCGCGAATGTTTATCGTTCCATACGGTTCGTTGCGTTCGGTTTGTATATCCGTAGTCGTGATGTTTGCTCCCCACGAAGTCAGCACCGAGAGAAATGCAGCACGCGTGGGATTTAACCCGACGCCTTCGATCGTCAATTGAGATTGAGGTAGTAGCATTGCCGCGGCGACGAAATACGCGGCTGACGAAACGTCGCCTGGAATCGTTATCGAGCCGCCGGTGAAACGTGCGGGGCCTTTAACTGAAACCGACAGATCTTCGTTTGTTGTTACCGGCACGCCGAAGCCGTTGAAAAGACGTTCCGTATGATCACGTGAAGGCGAGGTTTCGATGACGGTTGTTCGGCCAGAGACGTTGAGACCCGCGAACAGGATCGCCGATTTCACCTGGGCACTCGCGATCGGAAGTTTGTACGAGATCGGATTCAGCCGATTCGAGCCGTGTACTTTCAGCGGCGCTTTACCGTCAGTCGCTTCGATCTTTGCTCCCATCAATTCGAGTGGCTCGATGATGCGACGCATCGGCCGCGAGCTTAGCGACTCGTCTCCAATCAACTCAGCAGTAAAGTCATGACCGGCCAAAACGCCTGCGAGTATGCGCAGAGTCGAGCCACTATTACCGCAGTCGAGCGGACGTTCAGGCGCGACGAGTTTCTGGCTGCCCGCGAAAATTAACTTGGCCTGCTTGCGTTCGATGGAGATGCCGAGTTCGCGCAGGCAAGTTAGCGTGGAAGCACAATCGGCTGCGGTGGAAAAGTTTGCGATCTCGGATTTTCCGTCCGCGAGCGCAGCAATGAGCGCGGCGCGGTGTGAAATGGACTTATCGCCGGGCAATCGCAAGCGGCCGCTGATTAAAGGTGCCGGGGTAATTCTCATGAAGTTAGCCTATGTGCTGTAGAGGACATAAAGGGCAACCGTATGTTATAACTACCGCATCCTGCGAATTGTTAATTCCCCTCAGAGCAGGTTCCCCCTGAACATGAGTTGATAACAGGTGGGCCGTCTAGCCCGATAAATCGTGTCTGCAATACTTTATCCGACCGTACTCGTTGCCGAAGATTCTTTCGACACTCGCATTATGCTCAAGCGGGCCTTTGAATTAAAAGGCTACCGCGTTTTTGAGGCTGAAGACGGCCAGCAGGCGCTTAATCTCGCTCGCAGGTTTCGTCCGAGTCTGATCGTTATCGACCTGAACATGCCCGTTTTGGACGGGTTGGAGACCATCAAAAGCTACCGGGAACTCGAGGCCGAGGGAGATCACACGCCCATCGTCGCAATCACGGCTTATGACGTGTACGGCATGGAGGAAGCGGCACTCGAGACGGGCTCCAACGTTTACCTGACGAAGCCGCTTGATCTCTCTGAGTTGGATCGCGCGCTCAAGGGCCTCGGCTTCATCGTTTGATACCTGCGCAGGGCTGCGGGTAAAAATTAACGCATTCTTGACAGCGCCGCATCCAGCATGTTACACCGTCAAACTCCTGATAAGTGTCGGTGTTAATAGAAAGCAGCCAGAGTCCTCGCGCAGTGGCTTTCGGAGAGGTCATGCATAAGCATTGTGACCGTAGAGACGACCGAGTTAAGTTTGCCCAGTCGCATTGAAACCATTGCCACCGCGGCCGCCGCGGTTGCTGATTTTGTCGGCCGTTCAGGTATCGGCGACGACGCTGCCTTCGGTATCGACATGGCCGTGCGCGAGGCGGTCACGAATGCCGTGCTCCACGGCAATCGTCAGGACGGTGAGAAAACCGTAGACATAACTTTGAAGAGCTCGCCTGACGCTGTTGAAATCAGCGTGCACGACCAGGGCCCAGGTTTCAACCCGGAAGAAGTCCCAGATCCAACAGCACAAGAGAACATCTTAAAAGCCTCAGGCCGTGGCATCTTTTTCATGCGCAGTTTTATGGACGAAGTCGACTGGTTGATCAGACCGGGCGGTGGTACAACGGTGCGCATGCTCAAGCGACGTTAATTCGCAATTGCATAAAGGAGATTTCTGAAATGGCTGAGTTGAATATCAACGAGCGTCAAGCCGGAGATGTCACCGTTCTTGACATGAGCGGAAAGATAACCATCGGTGAAGGAAGCGTGTCACTACGAACTGCGATCCGGCGTTTGCTCGAGGAAGGCAAGAAGCGCATTCTTCTAAACCTTGCCGGCGTGGGCTACATCGATTCGAGCGGCATCGGCGAGCTTGTTTCCAGCTACACTGCCATCAATAAAGAAGGCGGACAGCTCAAGCTGCTCAATCTCACGCAGAAACTTCAGGATCTGCTGACGATTACGAAGCTATTGACTGTCTTCGACGTTTACGAAAGCGAAGCCGAGGCACTCAACAGCTTTAAGTAAACTGCACGTAAGATCTCGGAACGGAGAAAGTCATGGCTGAGCTCGATGTGAAAGAACGACAAGCGGGAGACGTCACCATTCTCGATCTGAGTGGTGAAGTGCGAATTGGTGAAGGCAGTATTTCGTTGCGCGATTCAATTCGTAAACTCGCGGACCAGGGTAAGAACAGAGTTTTGCTGAACCTGGCGGGCGTAAAGTATATGGATTCGACCGGCGTCGGCGAGTTGATTGCCAACTACACGACTATCACTCGCCAGGGTGGACAGCTTAAGTTGTTGAACTTAACGGATCGAATTCAAAACCTGCTGGTGATCACGAAACTGCTTACAGTGTTTGACACGTACGACAACGAACCAGAAGCGTTGAAGAGTTTTCAGTAGTGTTTCGTGCTGCATTCCGCCGTCTGCTTGCGATCGATGATCCACCCGAGCGGACGGCGCTTGCTTTTTCGATAGGCGTATTCATTGCCTTCTCGCCATTCCTCGGCCTGCACACCATCATGGCGACCGTGCTCGCCTTTCTCTTTCGCTTCAACAAGATAGCCATTTACACGGGAACGTTCATCAACAATCCTTTCCTGACCCTCGTTCCAATAATTATCGTGTCGTATGGTGTCGGTGCATTCATCCTTGGCAGGCCTTTAAGCATCCCAGACGAGGGACTCGAGCTGCTGAAGAACCCCCGGCTGTTTTCGGGCGACTATTACCGGCTGCTTTTTGTGCAGAGCTGGAACAACATCGTCTGGCCCTTTTCGGTGGGAGCAACGGCCCTCTCGGTGGTTTGTTCGCTACTGGCTTATCCGCTAACATTGCGGGCGCTGCGCGCTTACCAGGGTAGGAAAAAGTCCCAGATTCACACGGAGTAAACACGGATTGAAGCATTTTTCACTCATTCTGCTGATCACAGTTTTGTCTGCCGGAGTGGTTTCGTCCCAAACGACCCCACAACAGCCGGTCCAGCAACGGCCGGGAGCGACGTTCGAGGTTTCTGAATACGGCGTCGATTTTCAAGCCGATCCGCGCCTCATACTCGTGATGGCCGCGCTCGATGTTGCCGGCCTCGATACGACACCGGCAGGACGACAGCCCTCAGCGTTTCGCACGAAGTTGCGAAAGGACTTCGCGAACCTCGATCCGGCGTTGCGTGAGCGTATGAAAGTTTTCTACGAGCGCAATCGACTGCCGGCGCCGGCCACTCCCGCCGACCAGGCGGCACGCTACGTTTCGCTCGCGCTCGCGCTCGGGCCCGCACCGGCGTTCGAGGCGCCGGAACGTTCCGAAGATCTGCCGGCCGGACTTTTGGACGTGCTTGACTTCGCACCGCTCGTGCAGGAGTTCCATCGTCGATCCGGTATCGATGAACACATGGTCGAATACGTGCGCGCTTACCAGGCTGAGGGAGACCGGCTGCGCGCGCCCACGACGGAAATGGTGCGTGGTCTATTGACCTATCTTCACACGAGACCAATCACGATCTCTTCCGAGCGAGTTGAAGTCAAGAATCCGAACAACAAGAAGACCAAAGAAAAGCAGTACACGTTCCGGCAAAAAGAACGACGATTTTTGATCCTGCCGGATCTGCTGGCGCCGCGCGGCGCGATCAACTTCCGTGTCATCGCCGACGATTATTACGCGGTCGTGCCGGAAGGAACTGATCCGGGCTCGTCAGAATTGCGGCGCGCGTATCTCCAGTACGTCATCGACGCGCTCGTACTGCGATTCAATAAAGACATCGCACTCCGTCGCGAGCAGATCAAACAACTATTGGCTGAACGACAGAAGGCGGGAGCGCAGGTCAGTCCGGACGTGTTCCTGAGTGTGAGTCGATCACTCGCAACTGCCGCCGACGCGCGTTACGACGAGATGAGGCGGCTCGACATTGTTTCGCGCGATGCACGCGAACGGTTGGCTGCAGCGAAAACTGAAGCGGACAAAGCAGCAATCGGCAAAGCAGCACAAGCCGAAATGAAAGCGATACAGGATGAGACGATTGCGCGTCTCGCTGAAGAATACGAAAAGGGCGCAGTCCTTTCTTTTTACTTTGCGGATCAGTTGAAAGGGATCGAGAGTGCCGGATTCGATCTCGCAAACTTTTTCCCCGACATGATCGCGTCGTTCGATCCGGTGCGCGAAGGTAAGCGTCCGGCGGAGTACGCGGAGGCAGTGCAAAGAGCGACCGCGGCGCGCGAGGCACGCATTGCGGCGCGTAGATCGCAAGCGGAGACGAACGTCGAAATCACCGGCAAAGAGACAGCACTCGTACGCGATCTTTCGGCGATAGAGGACACGCTGCGTAACAAGGATTACATCGAAGCGGAAAAGCAATTGCGCGAGATGTTGAAGGAATACCCACGTGAACCGCGCGTATTTTTCGCGCTAGGACAGACGGCGAGTCTGGCGGCGTCGGATGCAACGGACGAGAACGTCCAGTCTGAGCGATTGAACCGCGCGCTGGGCCATTACCGTTTGGCGGTGGCTGCGTCCTCGCCGGAGACTGACAAGGCGATCATGTCGCGCGCGCATGAGGCGATGGGACGCATCAATCTGTTTCTGGAGAACACTGCGGAAGCGGCGAAACAGTTTGACGAAGCGATAAAGCTCGGAGACGTGCGTGGCGGCGCTTACAAGGAAGCACTCGAAGGTAAGAAGAAACTGAACCAGCCTTAATCCGCTTTGCAGCTTACTCTAAAGCCTTAGCCGCGTTGACTCGGCCGCCCGTAACGGTCTTGCCTTTCAGCGCGACGATCGGATCAGTCGAAGCCAGCAACTTCTTTTTCAAGTCGTCTACTGACATGCCCGGGTTCTCGGAGAGTATCAGGGCGGCAACACCGGACACGACCGGCGTCGCCATGGACGTTCCGGACTTCTCCTCGTAAGCATTTCCGAGCCACGTGCTCAAAATATCAACACCCGGCGCCGCAATCGCGACACTCTTCACGCCGTAATTCGAAAACGACGCGAGCTTGTCATGGCGATCAAGCGCCGCAACGCTTACTACGTTCGGCACGTTGTAGCTCGACGGAAAATGCGGATTGCGATCGTTATTGGTCGTCGCATTACCTGCTGCGGCGACGAACAGAATGTCGTTCTCGTAAGCCTTGCGAATCACATCCTCGAGGGCACGAGAGCGCTGCGTCGAACCCCAGCTCGCGCTGATGACGCGAACATTCACACCGGCCTTCTTTCGATCGATAACGTAATTGATCGCTTCGACCGCGTCCTTGGTCGTGCCAAAGCCGCCGGCGTTCATAAACTTCAGCGGCATAATCTGAACTTTCCAGTTCACACCAGCGATACCGATGTTGTTCTCACCCTCGGCGCCAATGATGCCGGCGCAGTGGGTGCCGTGGCCGTTCTGGTCCATCGGATCGGAAAGGTTGTCGACCGCGTTGAAGCCGTACTCGTCATCAATAGTTCCCAGCTCTTTGTCCTGGTACGGCGCGAGATTCGCCGGACGCATCCACATATTCTGGACAAGATCTTCGTGCGTGTAATCAACGCCACTGTCGAGAACTGCAACAACAACTTTGTCGGTTCCGGTCGTGGTGGCCCATGCAAGCGTCGCGCTGATGTCTGCGCCCTGCTTGCCGCCACGCTGTCCTGAGTTGGCCAGGGCCCATTGATCGTTGAACTGAGGATCGTGTGGGAGAACCGGCACGAGTGGGCCTTCGAACGCATCTGGAATCTCGATGTCGAAATTCGGCTCTGCGTATTCGACCTCGGGGAGTTGTAGGTATTCGTTGACGACTGTCGAAGCATCGGCGTTATCGATATCGTCAATCGAAGTCCAGCCCTCCGCATACTCAATGCGATCTTCGACGCTGTCGTTAAGTCGCTCAGTCAGTTGTTCAATCGTTTCCTGGCTGACACCGCTCTTAAATTTCACCAGCACTTCAGGACGTCCGAAACTGCGACTCTCGCCGAGCGCAATCTCTTCTGTCGTGCCTGGTCTTTTCTTCTCAGTGGAGGGCACGATCACGATGT
>DAIOGT010000092.1:7790-16966 GCA_036745095.1 Pyrinomonadaceae bacterium | reverse complement strand
TGCCGTAGGTAGTCAGAGCCTGGGCCACGATCTGGTCCATGTTGTAATACTTGTAAGTCGCGAGGCGACCGACGAAATGAACGTCGGGGGTCGTATCCGCAAGCGTCTTGTAACGCGCGTACAAATCCGCATTCTCCTTACGTGGCACCGGATAATAAGCATCACCCTGCGCCTTCGGAAACTCGTACACGATGCTGGTCTTCTGGTGCTCCTGTCCGGTGAGATACTTGAACTCCGTCACGCGCGTGTAGAGTTGATCGTTCGGATAATTGACTACCGGCGCAGATTGATAGACCGAAGCATCGTGCGTTTCGTGCTTGAATTCGAGGGATCGGTAAGGCAGTTTTCCGAAACAATAATCGAAATAGGAATCAACCGGACCGGTATAGATCATCTCGCGGAATGGAATGTCTTTTTCTATCTCCCGGTAATCACAATTCAACATGATCTTGATATTCGGGTGATCAAGCATGTTCTCGAACATGCGCGTAAAGCCGTGCAGCGGCATCGCCTGGTACGTATCTGTAAAGTAACGATCGTCACGATTCGTCCGCGTCGGAACGCGCGAAGTCACGCTCGCGTCGAGCTCAGATGGATCAAGTCCCCACTGCTTGCGCGTGTAGTTGCGGAAGAATTTTTCGTACAGCTCTCTTCCCACTTTGCTGACGACCACGTCCTCAGACGTGCGTATGCGATCGATCGGCTCAGCCACCTTCTTAAAAAACTCTTCGACCTCGAACGATGTCAGATTCAAGCCGTAAAGCGTGTTGATAGTGTCCAGATTAATCGGAATAGGAACAATCTGTCCGTCTACACTCGCCTTGACGCGATGCTGGTACGGCCGCCATTCCGTAAACCGCGAAAGGTATTCAAAAACCTCGCGTGAGTTCGTGTGAAAAATATGCGGACCATACTTATGAACGAGAATGCCTGCGTCGTTGTAATGATCGTAAGCGTTGCCGCCGATGTGTGGACGCCTGTCACAAAGTAAAACTTTCTTATTTGAACCCGCTGCGAGTCGTTCTGCTAATACACTGCCGGCAAAGCCGGCCCCTACAATCAAATAATCAAACATCACATGAAACCCTCCTTGATCTTTATCGAGTAATTGCGGCTGCGCCGGCTCTCTGACTCATTCGATTCAGTGGTAAATTGCGTGCCAGACGTTTTCTTTGTATTACTTCATCAATCAAATCCGACATCTGGGCCCACGTCTTGTCCCACGAGATGTTCTCTAAAAAGGCGTCGACCTTCTTTAGCCATTCCGAATGATTCGAGCGCGCCATGAGCTTTTCCGCAGCGCGGATAAACTCGTCAGCCGTGTCAGTAATTTCAACCAGACCCAGTTCGCCATAAGGTCGCACGACGTCTCTGATCGAAGTTGAGATAACGGGCTTACCGGCCGCCAGATACTCCGGCGTTTTAGTCGGACTAATGAAACGAGTTGATTCGTTGCGTGCGAACAGCAACAGTGCGACGTCCCAGCCTGCCAGATAATCAGGCAGCTCGTTGTATTTCTTGCCACCGAGATAATGAATGTTGGAGTACCTGGGCAGTGTTTCCGGATCAATCTTCACAACGGGACCGATGATGACAAAATTCCAATCAGGACGTTTGGCTGCGACTGCGTCAAGCAGCTCGATGTCAAAGCGTTCATCAATCACGCCGAAGAACCCGAGACGAGGATGCGGAATGTGCGCCTGGTCGTCGGGATCATGGACCGCCGTTCTGGCTTTGCCGAAGTGTGACGCATCGATGCTGCTCGGAAATGCGTATACGGCCGGGTGTTGATCGCGCTTCGCCTCGTAAAGAGTTTGCCCACCAGTGAAGACCAGATCCACTTTGCGAAAGAGTTCTTTCTCGAGCTCTGGCAAGTGCGAATGAGCGCCCTTGAACGCCGACAGCTCGTCCATGCAATCGTAAACCGACGCAATTGGATTGAACTGCTCGGTGAAGTTGAGCGCCATCGGAGTGTAGTACCAGAAGACATACTGATTGATATCGTGATCGATGAAAAGCTGGCGCGTCATTTCTTTCATGACGGCGTTGATGGCGATTTCGCTTCTGAGTCCTTCAGGAAGATGCGGTACGACGACGTGCACTCCCGGGTCTGTTTCGCGCACGTCGAGACGCATCGAGCAGTTTCCAAAAATCGGTTCTTCAACAAAGAAGACGCGACGTTTCCTGGCGCAACGAGATAACAAATGTTGTGGCCGTTGATAAACAAAGTCCCAGCGCAAGTGAGAGAAGCAGACAAGATCTGTTTCGCCGGGTGGTTGAACGGAAGATGTGAATATAGCGTTATCGGTAATCATCGTATTTCTCCCTCACTACATAACTGAGACGGGGACCGTCTTGCGCGCGCACTACAAGGCTGCCGAGAGCGATCCAACTTGCGACTTTGTTTTAACGGCCGGCTGGGCTTGAGATTTGTTGTTCCACCCCGGCCAATATGGTTGTTACTGCTGGCCCATTACCATTGCGGGTTGAGTGGGAGACGACGCTCGCCTTAATTCAATACAACAAAATCTCGGGCTGTTTGTTTCTCAACCAACCTGAAACCTTTTTCGTCACATTCATCTCTCATGGCAAAACTAATGCCGCGGTGGAAGCAGTTTAGTTGTTTGACAGTAAGGGTTATCGTACGTCTGCGTACGTTTTCGGTTACAACTTAGTAGAGTTTCTCTCGTTTCTGTTGAGGAGTGGATCTGAATAATCCGCGCATTGCAGTGGGTGAATGGTCGGATCTTTTTTGTGGATTGTTCGGAGCACTTTAAACGCCAAAAAGGCGTCACCGGCCGCACGCGGTGACGCCCCTCAACGGGATGCTATTAGCACTCCCTACTGCTTTCGGACCTTCAACCTGCGTCGCGCGTAGCCACCAAGGCCAATCAACGCGCTACCCAGCAGCATAATCGATGAGGGCTCCGGAATCTCTCCGCCCGGAACACCGACGTCGCTACCCTCGCTTCCGCCTGCTAAGGGAACGTTCTGGAACCTCACAAAAATCGCATTGCAGATCTGCTCTTCCGTGAATCCCGCGAACGCTGCTCCTGAAACCGTGAACGAAGCGCTCTCGCCTGGTAACAGGCCATCGTTTACCGACCCGCCAGCGAAGCTTGCCCCTGTGATGAAGCCGAAGTCCAGCACCGCACTGTTAAAGCCGTGCGGTACGTTTCCTAAGTCTGCATCTGAGAAAACGAAATTAGAAGACAGGCTCGGCGCCTGCATCCCGGTGAAACCATTCAATCCCGAAGGGCTCGCATTCCCTAGCGGCGGCAAATCAAAGCCGATGCCAGTGATCGTCGACGTGGAGCCGGGCTGGGTGATTGCCGACGTATTCGTGATTGTAAAGGTGAATGTATTTGTTTGGGAGTTGAACTCACAAACCACAGTCGCTGTTGAGAACTGGCCGGAATCAACACCTACGACGGTGATTGTATCCGCCCGCACGGTTGTGCTGGCGACGGCCAATACCAACAACGCGGCTAGTGAAAAAACAAATTTGCCTAATCGGGACATGGGATCCTCCTTGAATCTACCTGACATACACTCGGCCGCCGTTCCGCACCTTCGGCTAAGTGGAGGGGAGAACTTGCGGGGCAACTGCAAATCTCACTCTGGCGTTGTGTGCGGAGATATTAGAGGGGTTGTTCTCCAATCGTCAACCATTATTTTCGCCCCGTGACAATTATTCCACAGCGTTAAATGTGATAAACACTTAATTTGCGGCAATTTTCAGCGAATTGTTTCATTGTTGCGAGTGGCGGCCTTTTCATTGAGCGTCGTGAGCCAGGACGGTGACCACGCGGACATGCTTTCCCTGCCCTTCCGGGTTCCCGTTCCGACCCCGCCAGCCGCCGGCAATAACTGGTTCCCTAGTGCGAGCATTTGCGACATTACTTCCGGGAATAACGCGTCGAAAAGCACCGCGATTTTCGCAGGAACTGAAATCACTAGCTCCGCCTGGCCGTGCTTGCACGCCCGCACGACCTGCCTTGCAGCGTTCTCGGCACTGACAGTCAGCAGCGGAAGCGCGTCGCTTATACTGAACCATGCGTACTCAAACCGATGCTTCCCTTTGAAATCAGCATTGCGCGGGCTGCCCGTTCGCATCAGACCGGGACAAACGGTAGTCACTTTAATCCCATCCTTCATCAACTCAGCGCGCAAGCCTTTCGACAATCCAACTAACGCAAACTTGCTCGCGCTGTACGGAACGAGGTGCGGAACGCTGACTTTGCCGCCAATAGAGCTGATGTTGACTATTCGTCCACTTTTTCTCTGACGCATCGATGGCAGGACTGCCATGACCGTGTTGAGCGGACCCCAGAAGTGTGCCTGCATTGCGAGGTCGAAATCTTCAGTCGTCATCACTTCCATAGGACCAACCTGGATCACGCCGGCGTTGTTGACGAGCACATCAACTGCGCCAAAGCGATCGTTCACCGCGGCAATCATGGCATTAACCTCCTGCCGGTTTCTGACATCGCAGCGAACAACCATCACTTCCGCACCGCGGTTTTCGAGATCGAGCCGCGCCCTGTCGAGCTCCAGTTCATCGCGCGCGCAAAGAACGAGCCGTGAGCCTTCGCGCGCAAACTCTCGCGCCATCACGAGGCCGAGGCCACGCGAACCCCCAGTGATAAGTACTGTCTTGTTTTTTAGGTCGTACTCGGAGAGCTGGCTGAAAGCCGATTTGAGTACGTAAGTGCCCGCGCCGAGCGCCGCTAGTTTAATGATGTCTTTTCCGGTAATCATGGCGACCCTTGGCACGCAACTTCTGCTCCAATTCAGTTTTCTCAACTGTCTGGAACCCGATGTGCTTCAACTATCAATGAGACAAGAGCCTTGTATAAATATCGGACGGAGTGTGGGGATCAATATGGATAACGAAACTACGGATGTAGCAAAACAAGCTACGAAAACTACGGCGCCCGGCAAACTGCTCGACCGGCTGTTGAACTTCGAACCCACGGCTGCGCCCGTGATCAGTTTGTATCTCGACGCGCGCGCCGATCAGCACGGTCAACAAAATTTCCTGCCTTTCGTGCGCAAGCAGTTGGCAGAGCGCAGCAAGTCTTTCGAGAACCAGTCAGAGGAACAACAGAGCTTTGAAAAGGATGTTGTGAGTATTATCAGTTATCTCGAAGGTGAAGTCCCTCCTTCCGTGGAGGGACTTGCAGTCTTTGCCTGCGCTGCCGAGAACAATTGGTTTGAAGTCGGCCTATTCGACGCGCCATTTGAACGCAATCGAGTGTTTGTTTCAGACCGCCCTCACCTCTATCCACTCGCGCGGCTGATCGATCAATACCGTCGTTACGCCGTGGTGCTCGCCGACACGAATCGCGCGCAGATTTTTGTTTTCGCCGCGGGGCGCACAGTCGGGCAAGAGGAAATAGAGAACGTTAAGACCAAGCACGCAAAAGTCGGCGGCTGGTCGCAGGCGCGTTACCAGCGACACGAGAAGAACTATCACCTGCAACATGCGAAGGAAGTCGTGGAGATGCTCGAAAAGATCGTCCGCGACGAAAACATCGAGCACATCATCGTCGCCGGCGACGAAGCGACGGTAATTCCCCTGCTCCGTCAGGAAATGCCGAAGCTACTCGAAGAGAAAGTCATCGACGCTCTCAGTCTTGGTATCGACACGCCTGAGCACGAGCTGCTCGAAGAATCGTTGACGGCGTTTCGCCGGCACGATTCGCTCTCGGATATGGAGAAAGTTGAACGTTTGCTAAGCGAGTATCGTGGTGACAATCTCGGCGTTGCTGGTGCAGTGGAGACGCTCGCCGCGTTATCGAATGGTCAAGTGGAGGAGATGTTGATCGCAGCCAAGCCTGACAGCATCCAGTTTGACAAGCAAGAAGTCGATAAAGTTCTGAAACTCTACCCGGGTGACGTGCCGCTGCCTGATGAACTGGACCAGCGTACCGTTGCGGACGAGCTCGTGCGACGCGCGAACGTGATGTCGTCGGCAACAGTCACATTTATCGAAGACAGCACTCGGCTCGAGCGACTGGGCGGTGTTGGAGGTTTTCTGCGTTATCGAATCTCTGAAGAGCAGGCCGTACCGTACGAGCAGAGCGATGCGGTGCCGCGTGCGAAGGCGCTAACAACGCAAAGTTAACTGATCGGAGGAAGCGATGTCAGACAAAGACCGGCAGAAGAAAGATCACATGCGGACTGATAAGAAAAACAAGGCGAGGCGCGACAGTGAGAACCCGCGCACGCAACGCGCTGAGCCACGCCAACAGGCGCGCGACGTATCAAACCTGACTGACGCCGAACCCGCGCCTGACAGAAATAGCCACCGGAGGTGACGAATGGCAAAGAGGATCAATCAACCGCCAACGGGACAGGGAAAGAAACAGAGTCCTAATCCAGGAGCACCAAACAAACTCGAGAAGCGATCGGAGGTTTTGCAAGCCGGGGGAGCGGAACAGAACATCGGCACGGCCGAGGACGAGGACGCCGCTATGAGTTCGCCGCAAAAAAATCCGAAGCGCCCCAAAGCGGGCCGCTAAGAAGAGCAAGCCACAAAAGGCACATGAAACACAAAACGATTTTGGTTTCATTTGTGTTTTATGTGCCTTTTTGTGGCTAATTTCTTCTACGTCTTCGTGGCGCGATCGGTGATTTCGAGGCCTCTGTCGATGATCGCGAACGCTTCGCGCAACTCAGCTTCGTTGATGCAGAGTGGCGGGTTGGTGAAGAAGGTGTTCCAACGCACGAAGGTGTAAAGACCTTCCTGCCGGAAAAACTTTCCGAGCGCCTGCATCTCCGGCGCTGCGCTATTGAACCCGGCCATCGGCTCGCGCGTTTCTTTATTTCTCACGAGCTCAACGATTCCAAACAGGCCGATGTTTCGCGTCGCGCCGACTGACGGGTGTCGTGTTTCCAGATCCTCCATCAGGCCGCGCATCACCCTGCCCATGTGTCGCGCGTTCTCGATAAGGTTGTCTTCTTCATAGACTGCGATGTTTGCGATTGCGGCTGCGCACGCGAGCGGGTGGCTGTTGTAAGTCAGCCCGCCGTAGAAAACATTCTGCTGGAAGTGATCCGCGATTCGGCGTTGCATGCCGACTGCGCCGAGTTGGACGTAAGCACTCGTCAAACCCTTCGCCATCGTGATCAGATCGGGGATGACTTTCCAGTGATCGATCGAGAACCACTCTCCAGTGCGACCGAAACCAGCCATCACTTCGTCAGCGATCAAAAGAATGCCGTGCTTGTCGCAAAGAGCACGCAGACCCTGCATGTAGCCGTCCGGTGGAATGAGAATTCCGTTCGTTCCGACGACAGGCTCCACGATCAGTGCCGCGATCGTCTTCGGTCCTTCGAGCTCCAACACTTCTTCAGTGCGCGCGAGCACGTCGTCAGTTGTGTCCCAGCCTTTTTGAATACCGTGATAGAAGTCAGGAATACGGATGACGCCGGGAATGCCGGGTTCAGCGGCCCAGCGACGCGGATCGCCTGTCAACGTCAGTGCGCCTGCGGTGCCGCCGTGATAGGAGCGATATCGCGCACCGATCTTATGTCGTCCCGTGTAGAGTCTCGCGATGCGGATCGCATTCTCGTTTGCTTCAGCACCGCCGTTTGTGAAGAAGAACGCGTCGATGTCACCGGGCGTGAGCTCAGCAAGCTTTACACTCAGGCGAGCGCGCACCTCGGTCGCCATGAATGGATTCGCGTAAGCAAGCGTTTCCGCCTGGTCCTTGATTGCCTGAATCACTCGCTCATCGCCGTGTCCGATGTTGACGCACATGAGCTGGCTGTTGAAGTCGATGAAGCGTTTGCCTTCCGGCGTCCAAAAATAAATGCCTTTCGCGCGAGCGACGGGAATCGGATCGACAGCAGCTTGAGCGGACCATTCGAAGAGAGTGTGACGGCGAGAGAGTTCAACAATCTGCTCGCCTGTCAGGCTTGCGCTGGTAGTTGTCATAATGTGCGGATGCTAACGAATCCATGTGTGATTGACAACGTGCGACACGATTTCAGATTTTCAGGATTTACAGGATACTCTGCTTTCGTATGAACCAATCGATTGACATCTCCCGCGAGCGAATCGAGGCGACGGAACGCCTGATCCGATCACACATCCGCCGCACTCCGATTCTCGAAGTGGACGGCGCCGACTTCGGTCTCGAATCGATCAAGATCACGTTCAAACTCGAGCTGTTGCAACACGCTGGCTCATTCAAAGCACGCGGCGCGTTCACCAACATTCTCACGCGCCAGATTCCGGCAGCTGGTGTAGTCGCTGCTTCAGGCGGTAATCACGGCGCTGCCGTCGCATTCGCTGCCATGAGACTCGGGAAGCCGGCGACGATCTTTGTGCCATCCGTCGCATCGAAAACAAAACTCGATCGCATTCGTCAATACGGAGCGGAGCTCGTAATCGCTGGAGATCGATACGCCGAATCACTCGAAGCGAGCGAAGCATGGACCACGCAATCGGGCGCGCTGCCTATTCACGCGTACGAAGGAACTGAAACGCTTCTGGGCCAGGGCACTCTGGGAATGGAACTGGAACAACAGGCTCCGAAGCTCGACTCGCTCCTCATTGCGGTTGGTGGTGGCGGATTAATCGGAGGCGTCGCGGCGTGGTATCAAAATATGATCAAGATTATCTCAGTCGAACCCGAAGAAGCACCGACGCTTCATCGTGCCTTGAGCGCGGGCCGGCCGGTGGACTCACCTGCGGGTGGTATCGCCGCCGACTCACTCGCCCCGCGACAAGTTGGGCAACAGATGTTTCCGATCGCGCAAAAATTTGTTCACAGCGCGCTCCTCGTCTCGGATGAAGAGATCATCGAAGCACAGCAGCGTTTGTGGGAAACGACGCGAATCATCGCCGAGCCAGGCGGAGCGGCAGCATTTGCCGGACTACTCTCAGGCCGATACAAACCCGAACGCGGCGAACGCGTGGGCGTAATCGTCTGCGGCGGCAACACCGAAAAGGTAACGTTCTAAACCTCGTTACCTCCGTTATTGAGCACTTCGCGCACCTTTGACGCGAGCGCGCCAGGCGTAAAGGGTTTTTGCAGGAAATTGATTCCAGGCTCCAGCACGCCGTGTTGCACAATCGAGTCATCCGTGTAACCCGACATGTAAAGCACAGGCATTCCCGGCTGCTTCTTGAGCAGTATCCGCGACATTTCATTGCCACTCAT
>DAIOGT010000092.1:0-7690 GCA_036745095.1 Pyrinomonadaceae bacterium | reverse complement strand
CAGGCATTCCCGGCTGCTTCTTGAGCAGTATCCGCGACATTTCATTGCCACTCATTCCCGACATCACGACGTCCGTCAGCAGGAGATCGATCTTGTCGCCGTTAATCGTCTCGCACAGCTCGATTGCGGCTTCAGCACTCGCAGCTTCCAATACTCGATAACCAGCGCTCTCGAGCACTTGGCGCGCGAGCTTGCGTACCAACTCCGCGTCTTCGACTAACAGGATCGTTTCCGAGCCTCCCGGCACATCGAGCACCTGGACACCGCGTTTGTATTCTTCGGCGTCGGCAGTTACGCGCGGGAGGTAGATCTTGAACGTCGTCCCTCTTCCCTCTTCGCTGTAAACCCAGATGTTGCCGCCCGACTGTCTGACGATGCCATAGACCGTAGAAAGTCCCAACCCGGTTCCCTTGCCTTGTTCCTTCGTGGTGAAGAATGGTTCGAAAATGTGTTGCCGGGTTTCCTCGTCCATACCGCAACCGGTATCGCTGATTGCAAGCATGACGTAATCGCCCGGAACTACCGACACGTGTTCGCGAGCATATGATTCATCGAGATAGACGTTTCTCGTTTCGATCGACAGCTTGCCACCTTTCGGCATCGCATCGCGAGCATTCACCGCGAGGTTCATGATCACCTGTTCAAGCTGTACTGGATCGGCTTCTATGTTTCCGAGATCACTTTCCAGACCTACTCGCAACTCGACGTCTTCGCCAATCATTCGCCGTAACATCTTCTCGAGATCGATGACGACCGTGTTCAGATCAAACACTTTCGGTTGCATGACCTGCTTGCGGCTGAACGCCAGCAGTTGTCGCGTGAGCGAAGCCGCGCGCTCACTGGCCCTGACGATCTCCTCGACATTGCGTCGCAACGGATGGCCTTCCTGCAAGTTGCGCTTCATGATGTCGCTGTAGCCGAGAATCACTGTCAGCAGGTTGTTGAAATCATGTGAGATCCCGCCGGCGAGCCGGCCTACTGCCTCGAGTTTTTGCGACTGGACCAATTGCTTCTCGGTGTTGCGCAAAGCATCGAGTGCGTCAGTGCGCTCCTTTTCGGCTACGCTGCGCTTGTGAGCATGTGTTTCCGAGAGTGCTTCGAGTTGTCGGTTTGCTTCCTCGAGCTGCGCCGTTCGTTCCTGCACCTTGCGTTCGAGTTCGCGTTGCGATTCGCGCAACTTCTCCACCATCGTGTTGAATGCTTTTGCGAGTTGTCCGACTTCGTCGTTCTGCTGAATGTTGACCGAGCGCGAATCGTCGCCGCGGCTGATCGCGGTTGCACTTCCGGTTAGCTGGTAGAGTGGACCGGTGATGTTGCGGCTGAGGACGAATGAGCCGGCCACTCCCATCACAAACAAGAACAGGCCGATGACGACCATCCGCCTCACAAAGCCAGTCAGGGGCTTGAGGACTACTTCATCCGGAAACTCGATCAGAATCAGCCACGGCGTGCCGGCAATCGGTCGCGCAAGACCGATTACGTGCGTGTTGCCGTCGCGAACATAAGGAGTGATATCGGATTTCGCGCGAACGTCCACCGAAGGTTTTGCGACGATGTTGACGAAGTCGGTCCATGTGTTGTTGTCGTCATTGCCGAGATAAAGCCTCGCGCTCGTGCCGAGCAGTCGTGTCATCTGCTGTCGCGTGTCGGCACTGGCAGCGAGTTTGCGCCAGCGGACGAGATAACCGGCGACCTTTCCGTCTTCACTTCTGATTGCGGCGACGGCGGGAAACCCGACTACGTCTTGCAACTGTCGAATCTCGCCCACTGTTTTGAACGGCTCGGCTGAGACTTGTTTGAACTCTTTCGTTAAATCAGCGATTGGCGCGGCGTCGCTTTCAGGTGTAACGAGCAATAGTGAGTTTTGCGCGTTCCAGAGTTCTACTCTGATGCTGTTCGCGTCCTGTGGCGCGTTGAACTGTTGCAGCAGCTTTTGCACATCAGCGCGCGACGAGGTCTCGGGCGACTTCACGAACGCGCGCACTGCCGGATCATTTGCGACCGACGCACTCTTTGTCAGTATGTTGCCGGCTGATTGCTGTAACAGCGACGAGAGTTGCTGCGTCAGGTTTTGTAACCGCTCTCGGCCCACGTCGAGGGCCGAGGCCTTTACCGCGCGATACGAGGCCCAACTGCAAGCCAGGATGATTGCCGCCAGGAGTGTTCCAATGAGAATTGGAAGACGATACTTTAACGAGACGTTTGCGGGCGACCATCCGGGTCGCCGGTTCCCACCGTGTTCCATCGAGACACCTTCCGTTCGTTGTTTACCGTTGGGGGAAACGCCGCACGAAAGCAAATCCGCCGATAAAACAGCTGGGCGGTTACAGGGGCTACTTTCAACTGGGAGGTGTCACTCGCAACCGCGAGTAACGGGAGGCAAGAACGTGTCCACGTAGCCACAGAATAAAAGCAGCCGGCTTTTTAGGTCAAGAGGGAGTTTTGACCCATGCCAGGTTTGGGCCCTGGACCAGACCCAGGCGCGGGTCCGGTTCGTGTCTGGATCGAGACATTCAAATCCGCTGATTTCTGTTATAAGTCCCCGATGGAGGTATCAAATGCAAAAGCTCTCACAGCGACTATGCGTTGTCTCACTTCTCTTCTCGTTTCTTTTCACACCAATAACCACACGCGCAGCTGACTTCAAACGCGAGGTCATCTATCAAATCATCACCGATAGATTCTTCGACGGCAGTAGCTCCAATAACAATCCTTCGCAGAGTTCCGGACTCTATGATTCAACCAAAACAAACTGGCGTGCATACTGGGGCGGCGACCTCGCCGGAATCCAACAGAAGATGTCGTACCTCGCCGGCCTCGGCGTGACTGCGATCTGGATTTCACCGCCAGTCGACAATCTCAATACGAACATTCCCGACGGCAGCGGCAATCCGACCGCGTCGTATCATGGTTACCAGGCGCGCGACTTCAAACGTATCGAGGAACACTTCGGCAACGCGAGTAACTCGTGGACCGAGTTTGACAATCTCGTGACCGCGGCCCACGCAAACGGAATCAAAGTCATCGTCGATTTTGCTCCCAACCACTCCACGCAAAACAACGCCGGAGAGTTCGGCGCGCTCTACGACAACGGCACGTTACTCGGCAACTTCAGTAACGACAGCAACGGTTACTTTCATCACAACTCGAACATCTCGGGCGGCGGTTGGGACGATCGTTATCAAGCACAGTATTACACCCTCTTCGATCTCGCCGATATCAACCAGCAACATCCCACGATGGATGCCTACCTGAAGGCGGCTGCACAGCTTTTTCAGCAACATGGCGTGGATGGGTTCCGCATCGACGCAATCAAGCACCTGAACTGGGGCTGGCAGTACAGCTTCGCCAACTCGATCTACACCTTTGGCGATAGCTTTCTGTTTGGTGAATGGTTTCAGGGAACAACTACAGACCCGCTCTACCGCGACTCATACAAGTTCGCAAACAAAAGTGGCATCTCGATGCTCGATTTCCCGTTGAACACAGCCATCCGGAACGTGTTTGGATCGAACGCGAATTTTTCCGAGATCGATTCCGTCATCTCGCAGGAAGGAAGCAACTTCGCCTGGAAAGAAGATCTCGTCACGTTCATCGACAACCACGATATGGCGCGGTTTCTGTCCATTAACAATAACAACAATCGCCTGCACCAGGCGCTCGCATTCACGTTAACGAGCCGAGGCATTCCGTGCATCTACTACGGCACCGAACAGTATTTGCACAACGACACGAGCGGCGGCACCGATCCGTACAACCGGCCGATGATGACGAACTTCAGCACGACTACGACGGCGTACCAACTCGTCAATAGGCTCTCGACGCTTCGACGCAACAATACTGCGATTCCCTACGGCTCGATGGGCCAGCGTTGGATTAACAACGACGTCTATATTTACGAACGAAAGTTCTTCGGGAACGTCGTGCTGATCGCGATCAATAAAAATGAGACGACAGGCTACAGCATCAGTGGCTTGAATACGTCGCTGCCAGCGGGTGGCTATTCAGATTACCTGAACGGTCTGGTGGGTGGCTCGTCGATCACTGTGAGCACCGGCTCGGGCGGCAACAACCCGGTTTCAACTTTTACTCTCCCGGCACACACTGTGGCGGTGTGGCAGTTCACGGAAGGCGCTTCGACGCCGCAGATCGGTTCGATTGGTCCAACAAACGGCCAGCCGGGCGTGAAAGTCGTTATCGGCGGCAAGAACTTCGGCTCGACGACGGGCACGGTGAAGTTTGGGACTACCACGGCGACAGTCAACTCCTGGTCGCCCACCCAAATCACCGCGACCACGCCGTCGGTGACAAATGGCAATTACAACGTCACTGTGACGAATTCGAGTGGCCAAGTTTCGAACGGCATCCAGTACACAGTTTTAACGGCGAAACTGATTCCCATCACCTTCACCGTCAACAACGCCAGTCCGACGCAGGTTGGGGATTACATCTTCCTCACCGGGAATACCGTTGAGCTGAGTAACTGGGCAACGACCTGGGATAACGCGGTTGGCCCGATGTTGACTCCGAATTATCCAAACTGGTTCATCGTCGCGTCGGTTCCGGCTGGGCAGACAATCCAGTTCAAATTCATCAAAATCGCTGCAAATGGGGCAGTTACGTGGGAAGCGGGGAGTAATCACACATACACCGTTCCCACAAGCGGCACGGGTTTCGTGACCGTCAACTGGCAGTACTGAGCCACTGATTAAGTCGATCAAAGCCACAGATATGATCTGTGGCTTTGAACCGCCTCACTCCGCTTGTAAAAACTTCTTGACACTGTATCTTCAACGATTTAAATTCTGTTTGTCTTTGTTGTAGCTAAGCAGAGACCTCTTGTTCCTTCCCGATTCTTAGCACTTCAACAACCAAATAAACTGAGGTATCAATATGTCCTTCCCTCTGCTCTCCGGACTGCGTTCTAACGACCTGGCTATCGACCTCGGCACCGCCAACACCCTTGTTTACGCCAAAGGGCGTGGCGTCGTGCTGAGCGAACCCTCTATCGTCGCTATTAATAAGGTGACAAATAATGTCGAGGCAGTCGGAAAGGATGCAAAGGAGATGCTTGGCCGCACCCCCGGCAACATTGTTGCCATCCGGCCGATGAGAGACGGAGTGATTGCGAACTTTGAAGTTACCGAAAAGATGCTTCAGCACTTTATCCGCAAGGCGCACAATGGCCGCACGTGGGTGAGCCCGCGCGTCGTGATTGGCATTCCGAGTGAGATTACCCAGGTCGAGCGTCGCGCGGTCGAGGATTCAGCCTATCGCGCCAAGGCCTCGGAAGTGTATCTCGTCGAGGAAGCGGTCGCGGCAGCGATTGGCGCCGGGCTTCCGATCACCGAGCCACAGGGCAACATCGTGGTTGACATCGGCGGCGGTACGACGGACATCGCCGTGATCAGCCTCGGCGGAATCGTCTATGCGCGTGCGGTGCGGACGGCCGGCGATGCCATGGATAACGCGGTCGCCGAGTACGTGAAGCGCAAGTACAACCTCTTGATTGGTGAGCGCACGGCGGAAGAGATTAAAATTCACCTCGGTAGTGCGTTCCCGCTTGATGAGCCATTGTCGATGGAAGTGCGTGGCCGCAATCTCGTTGAGGGCATCCCGCAAACGATCACGGTGACGGACGAGGAAGTCCGCCAGGCGTTGGATCCTTCGGTGTGTGCGATCGTCGATGCCGTTCGTGTCGCACTCGAGCGCACCCCACCAGAGCTCTCAGCCGATATCATTGATCGTGGCGTGGTTCTGACCGGTGGCGGCGCGTTGCTCGCAAACCTCGACAAGCGTTTGCGCAGTGAGACGGGCCTGCCCGTATTCGTCGCCGACGAACCGCTGACGTCAGTGGTGCTCGGTGCGGGTAAGATGCTTTCTGACTTCGCGCTACTGAAACGAGTGAAGTGGGAAAACACGCTGCAGTATTGATTCCATGTTTGAGTCGGAAGAGCAGAAGAAACGGGTTGAAATCATCATCACGTTGCTGGCGAAGCTCTACGTGGTGCTCGAGCTCTCTGTCGACAACTGCCCGGTGTGTCACAGAGCCCTGGCCCACGATCTCGAATGTCCGATATCCCTCGCCTGGTCCCTGCTAACCAAAGAACAACAACGCGACGCCCGCTCGGCTATCCGCGCCCTCGCCCTGAGCATCGGCGCCGACGACACGCTCGCCGACCCGATGGTGCATTAGTAGCCACAAAAAGCACGAATATCTCTACTTTTTGAGGTTTCGTGTGCTTCTTGTGGCTATTTACAGTTCGCAATGCGCGTGCTACTCTCAATTGCGAACTGTAGGAGGTGCTGAAGATGGGCACAAGGATGCGACCGAGGCCGTTGAATCTTAGCCAAAAACTCCGCCAGATTAGGATTGATCTGGGATTGTCGCAGTTAGAGTTGGTGCGGCGTTTGGGGTTTGAGGATTCAATCCATGTGGGCCGGATTTCAGAATATGAGTCAAGCGCGCGCGAGCCGTCACTGTTGCTGCTTCTTGCCTACGCCCGCCTCGCTCGCGTTCATCTCGAAGATATAGTCGATGACGAAAGAGATCTTCCGCCGAAGCTGCCCGGTAAAATAGATCGTGGCCGTGGGTATTAACGGGTGCTGCCTTTCGAATTTTAGGAAATCGATCACGGGGTCCACGCGGATCGTAGCCCGGAGCGGGCGCGCACTTCGAGCGCGGCGACTGACCGGCGGTGACGATGCGTAGCGGGTAGGGATTCGATAGCGAGGAGCGCGGCGTTGAATGCGGCGCGCGCGTCTTCGTCCCGGCCGGCGAGTTTCAGGATCTCGCCGCGTCTGACCAGCCACTCTTCTTTGCGTTCTGATTGCGCGGCTATCTGATCAAGACGACCGAGGGCATTATCGAAGTTTTTACGACGCAGCTCGAGATCGATTGCTGAGAGTTGCAACGTGACGAGTGGTCCAAGCTTCGCAATGCCCTCGTCGAGTCCACTCAAAGCTTCACTGATGCGCTGCTCATCAGCGGCGAGTACGCGTGAGCGTTCGATGTAGAGTTCCGGATCAGCCGCCTGCGCCAGAGCCTCGGTGAAATCTGCAACTGCCTCACTACGAAATCGCAATTTGGCGAGCACACGAGCACGCGTGATCAGGCCTTCGTAACTTCCGGGTTGTCGGCTGAGAAAACGATCGAGTGTTCGTTTGGCGCGTTGAAGCTTACCTGAATCGAATAACAACTTGCCTCGTGCCAGATCGACGCTTTCCAGCGACGGCTGGAATTGTTCCGCTCGATCGTAGTCAGCCGCCGCACGTGCCCAATCACGATGCAGCCGGTGCAGTTCCCCGCGTTGCAGGTAGAGCGAAGCATTTTTCGGATCGCGTCTGATCTTTGCTGTGATCGCCGCGATCTGCTCGTGCAGACCCTCGTGCGCGTGCGCCAGCGAAGGCAGCAACACTATGCAGATCCCAATCACCAGAGTCAGCTTTTTCCGCGACATCTGTGGCCTTACTTCAGTGTCTTCGCATTCGCCGTGTTCGTGTACGCCGAATTGCCCGCCGCGTTGAAAGCACGAACGCGATAGTTGTACGAGGTGTTTCGATTCACAGTCGTGTCAGCAAACGTCGTTACATTCGCTCCGACCTCGGCGATCTGCACGAAGCTGGTGCAGTTTGGATTCTTGCAACGCTCAATCCTGAACCCGCTTTCATCACCCGAGTTGTCAGTCCA
>DAIOGT010000091.1:0-17036 GCA_036745095.1 Pyrinomonadaceae bacterium | reverse complement strand
CAAACTGAATTCCGAGGAACCCGAAACTCATGTTCCAGATCTGCCAGAAGCTCAACCGTGGTTTATTCATAAGATTCAAGTACCCGCTAAGATTGCTGCCGAGCGTTTTGGTAAAGTCACTTTCAACTTGCCGTTACTGATGACGACACTTCGGCTCGTGCCGAGGCGATCGGTTAGCCTCGCTCCGTTCTTTAACCCTGCGGGTGCGACATCAAACTCGATGTCTGCGTCCTTGTCGTCGTTATTGAACACGACGACAACTGCGCCGCGCGGTGTCGTGCGCGCGTAAGCATATTGCTGCTCAGAGACGTAGAGATTAACGAGCGCGCCGGTTCGAAGCGGCTCGAGTTCACGGCGCAACGTCGTGAGACGGCGAATGTATTCAAACACTTCCTGCTCATCCTTAGTGCGACCCCCGGCGGTGAAGGCGTTTCGCTTGTCGCCTCCAAATCCGCCGGGAAAGTCGCCGCGCGTGGTCGGTTCGTCACCACCTTCCATCGCGATCTCATCGCCGTAATAGAGTTGCGGCACTCCGCGCGTCGTCAAAACAAACGCATTCGCCAGTTTCAGACCTTCAATCGTCGCTCCCTTCTCACTCATGAAGCGACCATCGTCGTGGCCACCGAGCAAGGTGACGAGAATCTCTGAATTTGTGTAGAGATAATCTTTCGCGAGCACTTTGGGAATCGCATCGATCGGTTTTTGCTCGGCAAACGCGTGTCGAATCGGATAGAAGAGCGGAAAGTCGAGTAGTGAATCGAGTCCGGAATCGACACCGTCAAAGCGAACCCTGCCGCCCTGAAAGAACGACGTATGGACCACGTCGCCGTCCTTCACTTCGCCCACGACTTTGAAGTTCGGAAACTCGCGCTTCAACGCTCTTGTCCAATCACGCCAGAAAGAGTTGGGCACGTATTGCCACGTGTCCATGCGAATGCCGTCGAGTCCCGTCGTGCCGATCCACCACAAAGTGTTTTGAATCAGGTAACGCGAGACTTCCGGATCGTGCTGATTTAAGTCGGGCAGAAAATCGAGAAACCAGCCCTCCATCGTTTCGCGTCTCAACGACTCGACGGCGCGCGGATCGTGCAGCACCCACGTTTGGAAAACGTTCTTCAAATGTTTCGCCCGCGTGCCGTTGAACCACGTGGGCGTAGGCGGATCATCGACCCACGGATGATATGGGCCAGTGTGATTCAGCACCTGATCCTGAATGATCTTGATTCCGGAGAGATGCGCGGCCTCGACCAGCTCGCGCAGCTTCTCGTGCGTGCCGAAGTGTTCCTCGACAACGTAAAAGTCCTGTGGGTTATAGCCATGAAATCCGGTGCTTGGTTTGTCTTCCTTCAACTCGATCTGGTTGAGGCGATCGTAGTTGTCGTACCAAGGCGTGAGCCAGATCGCGGTAACGCCCAGCTCCTTTAGATAAGGCAAGCGGTCGATCACGCCCTGAAGATCGCCGCCGTGGTAATAGAACTTGTTCTTTCGATCGTAGATGCCACGCGACTGTACCGGATCGTTGTTTGCAGCATCCCCATCCGCGAAGCGATCGATCATGATCAGATACATCACGTCAGCCGGTGAGAAGCCCTGGTAGCGTCCGCTGCGATTCAGAGGTGCGAGAACTTCGAAGGGCGCGCGTACGGAACCACGCGAAGTAGTGACTGATATTTCTCGATGCCCGGGTTGCGCACTCGGCGCGATGAAGACGTCGGCAAAAATATAAGTGCCACGTTCATTGATCTTAGGGGTACTGACAATTCGCAAACCTGTTCCGTGGACTTGCACGCGCGCGTTCTGGAGGTGCCGACCCTGGATCAGGAGACGCACTGGATTCGCGGAGCTTCTGGTCCACCAACTGGGTGGATCGACTTTGAGGATTTCGGGCGCCTGGGCACAAACCGTAAGAGTTAGACACAGATGTACGCAGATAACACGGATCATTGGTTTCTACCGTAGAGTTCGCCTAGCTGCTTGAGTCGAGTTGCGATCTTGTCCGTCAAAGCTCCTGACTTGTATCGCCACACCCAGTTTCCCTCGGTACTGTTTGGGAGATTCATGCGCGCCTCCGTGCCTAACCCAAGCAGGTCCTGCAACGGAATGACTGCGGTGTTCGCAACCGAAGCGAGCACGCAACGAATGAAGTCCCAATGTATCTCTTTTCCATCAGAATTCAGGTAATCGAGACAAAACTGCCGCTCACTTTCGATCTGCTCGGCGGTGCGGGTCGAGCCTTCGCCCGCAACACTGTCAAACCATCCGATAGTCGTGTCGTTATCATGCGTGCCTGTGTAAGCAACTACATTCGGAACATAGTTGTGCGGCAGATCTATATTTTTCGAGTCGCTGCCGAAACCAAACTGAAGAATACGCATCCCCGGGAAACCAAACTCCTCGCGCAATGCGACGACGTCGGGCGTGATCACGCCGAGGTCTTCAGCAATGATCGGCAGCTCACCGAGCGTCTTGCGAATGGCAGTGAACAGTTCTCTTCCCGGCGCTTCGACCCACTGTCCGCGTTCGGCGGTTTTGTCGCCGCCGGGAATTTCCCAACATGCCGCGAAGCCGCGGAAGTGGTCCACCCGCGCGATGTCAACGACGGTGAGCGTCGCGCGCACGCGCTCGATCCACCATTTGAAACCGTCGGCGAGCATGCGTTCCCAGTTGTAAAGGGGATTGCCCCAGAACTGCCCGGTGCTGCTGAAGTAATCAGGGGGAACGCCGGCAACGACAACGGGTTTGCCATTCTTATCGAGTTTGAACTGCTCGGGGTTGGTCCAAACGTCAGCCGAATCCTGCGCCACAAAGATCGGCAGATCACCGACGATGCTGATGCCATGTTCGTTAGCGTAAGTCTTTAATGAAAACCACTGCCGGAAGAAGAGAAACTGGTAAAACATGTGCGCTTCGACTTCTCCGTGAAGCTCGTCGCGCGCGCGCGCGAGCGCTGATGGCGTGCGACGAACAAGCGCCGGTTCCCACTCATTCCATGCGACCCCGCCGTGCGCGTCTTTGAGCGCGCGGAAGAGCGCGTAGTCTTCGAGCCAGTGTCCGTGGTCCTGCGCAAACGTTTCGAACTGACTGCGAAGAGATGTGTCGGTAGTTTTCTTGTAAAGCTCGTACGCGCGGCGGAGGATTTGATCCTTGAGTTTGTGGGCTTTGCCAAAATCGATCCTGTCGTGATCGGAAGTCGTATCTGTGGCGTCCAAGAGTCCGTCTTCGATTAACTGTTCAGGACTCACGAGAAGCGTGTTGCCGGCGAACGCCGAATAGCACGCGTAAGGAGAGTCGCCGTAACCCGTTGGTCCAAGTGGCAACACTTGCCAAAGGCTCTGTCCTGCTGAAACAAGAAAGTCAACGAATTTGTGCGCCTCCGGCCCGAGATCGCCGATTCCGTACGGCCCCGGGAATGAGGTCGGATGCAACAAGACCCCGCTCGTTCTTGAGGTCTGTTTATTCATTTGAAAGCCACGGCCGTTTGTGGCGGAAGACTTAGTACCGCTTCGCCGTTAACAACGCTGATACGAGAGCCCGCCGCTCCGATCAACGGCACCAGCGTCACCCCATCCTTTAGCCCAATCACACCGACCGGCAAACTCACTTGCTTCGGCTTGCTCTCTCGATTAAACCCAACAAGAATTGTCTCAGTACCAAGCTGTCGCGCAAACACAAACGCGTCGTCATCAACAAACAGACCGATCAACTTTCCCGATCGAAGCGCGGCTTGCTCACGTCGCAAACGTATCCACGACTTCGTCCATTCAAACATCTCTCGCTCGTGCGGCTTGCGGCCCTCGGCTTTGAACGCAGCAACCGGAAAATCACGGCGGTTATCGGGATCCTCTTTCCCTTCCATCGCGATCTCTTCACCCGCATATAGCTGCGGAATCCCGCGCACGCTCAATACGAAAGCCACGTGCATCATGGCGCCGGCGGTTGTCGCTCCTTCGAGCGACATAAACCGCGTCGTGTCGTGATTGTTCGCGAGCACTGTCACCTTTGAGGGATCCGGATAAAGCGCATCGTACTTCAACTGGTGTTCCAGAAAACGCACCGGCGCTCTGTTTGTAAATACCAGCAAAGACGCATTCCACAACGCAAAATCAAAAACCGAATCGAGCTTCGTATCGATGCCGTCCCACCCGGTGTGACCGCCGATGAAGAAGGCCGTGTGCGCCGCATCGCGCTCAAAGACTTCGCCGACCATCCACAGCTTCGGATACTGCCGGTGAAGCGCAATCGACAGATCGCGAATGAAGAAACGCGGCATGTACTGAATCGTGTCCTGGCGAATGCCATCGATGCCGGTCATGCCGGCCCACCACAATGCATTTTGAATTTCGTAACGCGCGACTTCCGGTTCTTCCTGGTTCATGTCAGGAAGATCGTGATTGAACCAACCGTCGAGCGTGTTGCGAACCTCGAGCTGGTTGGAGTGCGGTGAAAGGAGGACAGCGTTGCGAAAGTTGTTGAGCTGATGGTTGGCGAGTGTGCCGTGAAACCAGTTGCTCAACGGGGGATCGTTCACCCACGGATGCTGTGAGCCGACGTGATTCGCTACCTGGTCCTGAATCACTTTGAGACCGAGTGCGTGTGCCTTCCGGACCAGCTCACGCAATGTCGCGAGATCGCCGAAACGATCTTCAACAGCGTAATAATCGATTGCGTGATAACCGTGATAGTAGGTGTTCGGACACCATGGTTTGTCGCAGCGGTTCAGGCCGTTCCAGTTGTCGTACCACGGCGTCAACCAGAGCGCGGTGACGCCGAGGTCTTTGAGATACGGAAGCTGATTGATGATGCCGCGCAGATCGCCACCATGAAAAGCGCGCGGGTTGTTTCGATCGTTTGCTTCGGGCGGAGAGTCTTTCGGCGCGTTGTTGGATGGATCACCATCCGCAAACCGATCCGTCATGATCAGGTAGATCACGTCGTCGGTGGTGATGCCCTGGAAATTGGCCCGCGCGTCGAGAGGCGCTTCGATGCTGAAGGGCATCATCGTGCTACCGGCAGGGCTCTCAACCACGAACGGATATCTACCCGGAGGTAGCGAAGGACTGATCTCGACGTCGACGAAGAGATACGTTCCGCGATCGTTTATAGAGACTCGCGACGTACGCAGTTCCGGATTTAGCGGAGTTACTTTTGCGCGATGGAGGTTCGTGCCTCGTACGAGCAGCCTCACGGGGTTAATCGTGTGTTTGGACCACCAGGAGCGCGGATCGACTTTCGTGACCGAAGGCGATTGCGCGTACGCTACCGAGGAAACGATAGCCACAAAGAAGCACAAAAACCACAAAAGACTTAAGAAAAACCATTTGTGTATTTTGTGCTTTTTTGTGGCTTTCATTAGTCCTTCGGTGTGCGGGGTTTCGCGCTGTCGCCGGCTGCGACAACGGGCAGCGGCGGCAAACTCTCTCCATCTTTCGCCGGCGTCAACGGCGTCGCCCCATGACGGTTTACTTCGTCGAGCCTCTTAAACTCCGCCAGCTCTCTGTCAGCTTCGTCCTTCCGCTTCAATCTCGAGTAGGCGAGAAAGAGTTGATAGTGCACCCCCGGATCTTTCGCGTTCAATTCAACTCCACGAGTCAGCAACGGCACCGCCTCTTCGTATCGCCTCAGCTTCACCAGCAACCGGCCGAGATCGTGATACGACGGAAACCCTTTCGGATCGAGCTCGATCGCGCGCCTGAGCAAACGTTCCGCTTCGACGTTCTCACCACGCTGACTCGCAATGTAACCAAGGTTCGAAAGCGCGTCGGGGTTGTCAGGTCGTAATTTCAGTGCCTGCCGAAAAGCCGCGACCGCCTGGTCGTATTGTCCCTCGGCGCGGGCCGCATACCCGAGCAGGAAATAGAGGTTTGCATTTTCAGGATAGCGTTCCAGTGCCTGCGTGAAGATGGCGCGCGCGCGCTCATAACGCTGCGCACGCACATTTGCCACACCGAAACGCAGAAAATAGACGAGCTGACCCTGCGACTGCTCGA
Organism: Pyrinomonadaceae bacterium; assembly: GCA_036745095.1. GTDB lineage: Bacteria > Acidobacteriota > Blastocatellia > Pyrinomonadales > Pyrinomonadaceae > PSRF01. Next base: position 11,049 of record DAIOGT010000091.1, on the reverse strand, counting down.
GCGCCTTTTCGTAAAACGGGACTGACTTCTCCGCGAGCTGCTTCTTGAGCAACTCTTCACCGATCATAAAGTTGACTTCAGCAAACACCGGTCGGAGCTCGAGTGCTTTGGTCCAATGCGTCAGCGCCGCGGTAGCATCGCCTTGCGCAGACGCGATCAATCCTAAACGGTAAAACGGTTCTGCTTCGCCCGGCTTCAGAGTCGATGCGGAGGACATCGCTTGTTTCGCTTCGTCGAGCCGGTCGAGGTTATAAAGCGCGAGCCCGAGGTTGTAGAGCACCTCGTACGTTTGCGGGCGCAGTTCGTTAGTCCGCTGAAACAGGCGCGAGGCTTCGGCGTACTGGTGCGATTCCGCGAGACGTAGCCCGATAGTGAAAAGCATCCTTGGATCCTGGCCGGCGGCTTTTTCCAACAGCGGCACCGCCCGTTTGTAATCGCCGCGGGCCGCGTACAAAGCTCCAAGGTTAAAAATCGCGCCCTCGTGCTTTGGATCGATCCGGAGGACCTCCTCAAACTTCGCGATCGCATCGGACGCGCGATTCGTTCGCGCCAGCAGCACTCCCAGATTGGCCAACGCACTCACGAGCTTCGGTTTCAAACGCAGCGCAGCCGCGTATTCCTTTTCAGCTTGTTCACTTGCGCCACGCTGATCGAGAATCACACCCAGTAAACTGTGTGCTTCCGCGTTTCGCGGATGTGCAGTGAGGATCTTGCGAGTCGCGGCTTCTGCTTCGGCGAGACGGCCCGCATGGACCAGGCCGCCCGCTTCACTCAGCATCGTGTCAACGTTCGGTGAAGTGCCCTGCGGCGCACCAGAAACGGTGAACGCGAGGGAAAGCACAATAAGACAGCGAAGTAAAACCATTACAAGATTCTAGCCTCAATAAAGCACAAAAGGCACAAACGCTTCGGAAAAACGTTTGTGCTTATTTTGTGCCTGTTTGTGGCCCTGCTAACGTTAGAAGATGAGCTTGAGGGAAAACTCCATCTGCCGTCGCCGTTGCTCGCTCAGGTCGCGCGCGAAATCGTTCATGTTGTTGAAGTCGCCATTCGGAAACGAACGATTCACTCGGTTCAGCACGTTATACGCGGATAACCGGACCTGAATATTGAAAGCCTCGCTGATCGCGCTGACCGGAAAATTCTTGAAGAGCGATGCATCCCAGTAAAACTGCGAGCGCCCACGAAAGACGTTCCGGCCAAGTGAACCGATCCGCGGAGACTTTGCACCGCCAGGAAAATTATCAGGATCGCCGGCGAAGACTTTTGTTTCCGCACATCTAAACGCGCCGCGATTGAGCTGACGTCCCTCGGCTCTTTGCGCATCAGTAGGTGATGGATCTCCAATCAGATCTACGCGGCCACCATCGCACGTAACGTTGTATACTGGTCCACTCTGCCACGTCACGATGTTGTTGAACTGCCAGCCGCCAATCGCGGCGTTGAGCCCCCTGTTCATGTCAGTGCCCCACTGCCGGCCACGGCCGAGTGGAAAGTCCCAAACATTGGAGAACGTAAAACGGTGCCTCACGTCCGTGTCCGAGTTGCCGCGTTCGAGCTCAGGTCTGGTCGGATCATCCGGACCGCAGTCGCGCGCGCTCGCACCGCCCGCACAGATGCCGCCCGGCGAATCGTCGATCGCGTGTGACCACGTATACGAAGTCAGAAGTGACAAGCCTCTCGAAAACCGTTTTTCGAGTTTGCTCTGCAAGGCATTGTAACTGGAACTGCCGGCATATCGCGTGGCGGTGATGGGATTATTGCTACCGGCAGACACCAGTATCACTTCGCGCGCGCCGGGACCGCCCTGATCGTTACCAGTGCCGATATTCTGAAGCACGAGCAGATTTCGACCCAGCGATCCGACGTATGCAGCTTCGCCGAGCCAGCCCGGAGAAAACTCATACTGCCACGTCAAATTGTACTGGTGATACATCTCATCGCTGCGATTCGGATCGTTGAACAGGATGAGACCGCCGCCCGTGGGCGCTGCAAAGCTCGAGCCGGGGGCCGCGACTGTAAACGGCGCGGTCGGCACACCGCGATCGAAAGGATTGCGCGGCAGGAAGAATGCCGGACATTCTCCCGGGTTCGTGATCGGTGTACATGCATAACTTCCTGCGCCCGTGCCGGGATTCGAAGTGAGTGGTTGAGCGGCGCTGATGTCTGTCGCGTACAAAAGACCGTAACCACCACGCAGGACCAGAGTTTTATCTTCCTTAAATCCACTGTAAGCAAAACCGATCCGCGGTCCGAAGTTGTTCTTATCGGTGTTGACGAGATCACGACCGCCGGGGGCGTTCTCTCCGGCCATCTGGATCGTTCGAGTCACCGGATCAAAGTTGCTCTGGCGATCGAACCGTTCAGTGGGCGCAGTGAAGATGTCGTAACGCAAACCGAGGTTGAGCGTTAGATCGGTATTGACCTTCCAGTCGTCCTGCACGAAGAAGGCCATTTCTTTACTCGACTGGAAGTATGGACCACCCGGATCGCCGCGGCCCACAAAACCCGGCCGGTAACCGAGCAGGAAGTTTGCTAGCGATGAGCCGGTATCGTTCGGCCCAATACCATTGTAGTTGCCGGCGACGAAGCCGCTGCCGGTCGTTCCGTACTGGTAGTTTCCTTTCGTACCGTTGTTACGACCACCGTCGTAGTTACTGTTCTGTCTGACGCGGTAATCACCACCAAATTTGAATGTCGAATTTCCCTTAACGACAGTCACGGCGTCCGCGACGTGGAAATTATTCGAAAGAAAGTAGAATGGGCCACCATCTCCGGTGAACTCAGTGGCACGGTCGTCGTTAGTTAGATTGTCAACGATTCCTACGAGGACGATGCCGCTGCTGTTCGGGCCAAGGTTGATATTCGGAGCGCCCAGGTTTGCGGAAACGGTCGGACTGAATCCGCCGGTGCCGTTCACGCCTGTGTTGAAGATTCCGATTTGCACTCTCGTGTAACCAAAGCGCGCATCGTTGACAACTGAGGGCGAGAACACATGCGTATCGCCGAGCGTGAAACCTTTCGAATTACCAAACTCATCTCCCGCCGATGGACCAGCCGGCAGGTCGTTGTTCGTTGGCGACGTGCCGAGCGGGAAGAAGTTATCGCGCGAGCGCGCCGTATCAGACTTGCTGTAACGGCCAAAGAGCGAGTTTGCATCAGTGATGCGATGATCGATGCGTATGTCGTAGCTGTCGACGTTCGCGCCCTCTTTACGGTTTGTCGCGAAGTTTCGCCCCGCGCCGGGAAGGTTCGGAAGCGGGAACGAGTTAACGTAGTTCAAGGCGAAGGGCGAGAACGGTCCGCAGCTCGCACAGTTGCGGAGATCGTTACCGGGAATCGGCGTGCCGTCCGGGGCGAAGATCGTTCCGACAACAGCCTTCACAGTACCGCCGCCCGCCAGTTCGTAATCTCGAAGAGGCTGGTTCGGTTGCAACAGCTCACTGAAATCACCGACGCGCATGCGCGCAGTCGGGACAGGCACTGCCTGCGGATCGCCTGTGCCGCCAAAGATCGGCGTGCTGTTTCGCTGGCCGTTCAGTGAGAAGAAAAAGAACGAACGATTACGGCCGTCGTACAAATGCGGGGTGCCTTCGCCGGGCCGAGGTAGAAAAATTGGACCACCAACCGTGCCGTAGTAATTATGCGTCACGTAGTTCGGCACTGGTGGTGAAGTCGGATCGTCGAACCTGCTTGCGGCGGCACTCAGGAAGCGGCCCTGATAGATCTCACCGACTGTGCCATGAAAGATGTTGCCACCTGACTTGAACGTCGTCGAAATAATGCCGCCACCGGCGCGGCCTGACTCCGCGGACGGCACGCTCGTCTCGATCTTAAACTCCGCGATCGCATCCGGATTCGGGTAGATCGCGATCTGTCCAAACTGCGACTCGTTGTTATCGACGCCATCGAGCGTGAAGTTGTTGTTTGTCGCGCGTGCGCCGTTAACAACCAACACTGAACCGCCCGATTCACGAAAGCGCGTCGCCTCGGTGTTGTTCTGTCCGCCACCACCCGCGACGAAATTACCGCCGCCGCCGAGGAGGCCGAGATTCGGACGCGTCACGCCGGGAGATAAACCTGCGAGGAGGGTAAAGTTTCTTTGCGGGATCGGAAGATCGGTGACTTGCCTGCCCGTGATGAGATCGCCACGCACGCTCGTCTCACTTTCGACGAGCGGGGCAGACTCGGCAGTGATCGTCACTGAAGAACTACTGGTCGCAATCGTCGCGAACTTTACGTCGAGCGGCAAGCGAGCGTTGGTCTCGACTTGCACCGCTTCGAACGTGACTGCCTGGAAGCCCGGAGCTTCCACGGCGACAGAGTAGACGCCGGGTTCCAGATTCGTGACTGTATAAGTTCCATCGTCGCCGGTATCGGTGGTCCGAACTTCGCCGGTCTTGGCGCTCGTGACTTTGACCTGCGCTTTGGCGACAAGGGCGTCGTTTGGATCCTTGACTGTGCCGACAATCGCGCCTTTATTCGTCTGGCCAAAGGCGGAAATGGCGAAGGTTACGATCAGCAAACCGAGCAGCAGGATATGGGCAATAGCGGGCGATTTCTTCATTATTCGGAGACCTCTTTGGGTAGGTAAACCTAGTTTGTTGTCTCAGCGAACGAAGTTTTTAGTATAGATTTCCTGACCTGTCAACAGTTTTTTGGCCGCGGATTTACACGGAGTGCGACGCGGATCGTATTTACGCAGCGAAGGCGGCGGCGAATTTACTCGCAAGGACGAGGCTGAGGGCGCCGTGTAACGTGGGTTTTTCGCCGAGAGTGGAAGGGAGGATCCGGGCCGAAGGAAGCCCGCGACGTACGCTGTTGGCAATCGTCTCTGTCAACGCGCTCTCGATCAGGTTCCAGGCGCGCGCGATTTCGCCGCCCACCACGACGGCTTCGGGGCTGAAACCGATGATCAGGTTGGAGATGCCGACGCCGAGATGCCGGGCCGTCTCGACCAGCGCCGCCTTTGCATTGGCTTCACCAGCTAACGCACGGTCAACCACCTCGATAAAAGTCGTCGTCGCCGGCGCGCCTGACAATTTCAGATAACGCGCGATCGCGGCCCGCTCGGAGGAGAAAGCCTCCCAGCAATCGTCGCTGCCGCACGAACACGGAACCGGCGCGCCCGTGCCGATGACCATGTGTCCGAATTCACCTGCCGCGCCGCGCTGACCGCGATACACCTGACCATCGAAGATGATGCCCGTGCCGACGCCTTCAGCGACGAGCACGAGTATGAAATCGCGAGCGTCCAGAACCTCAGGCCGGCCAAACCACAGCTCAGCAAGTGCTACGGCGTTCGCGTCGTTATCGATCACGACCGGCAGACCGACAGCGTTCGAAATCATTTCTGAGATTGGAAGATCGCGCCAGAGGAAGTAGGGAATGTAAAGCGCCGTGCCTGTTGATGGATCGACGAGTCCCGGGAGACTCACGCCGACGCCTTCTATCGATCCCTTGTGACGTTCGGTGAAGTCACGCACGACGTCGATCACGCGGCCAATGGTTTTGTCAGCGTCGGTCAGAAATTCTTCCTGATCGACTACGCGTCCGGCGAGGTCGCTGGTCGCGATCGTGGTGCAGGTCGGAGTGATTGAGACACCGAGTGCGATTGGACCAGCAGCACGAAGCTTCAGCAGCGTTGGCCGGCGACCTCCGGTCGACTCGCCTTCTCCGACTTCTTCAACGAGTCCTTCGGTTTTTAGATCTTCGACGATCGCCGAGATGGTGGAGCGCTGCAATTCGGTTTCGCGAGCGATCTCGGCGCGCGAGATCGGCTCGCGCTCGCGAACGTAGTTCAACACGATCTGGCGATTGATGTCGCGGATTGTATTGAGGCGCGCTGCCTGGGCCTTTCTGAGATCAAGTCGTCGCAAATTTCAAAGCTCCAGTTCAAGCTTTAGCTTGTTTTCGCGGGAAGAGCAACCTAAAGGTTGAACTCTAAACGCCGGATCGAGTTACTTTCCTTTTCCCTGAGTGATGGTTATTACTTTGTCCACAGCCGGAACGTCAAAAGTCTCAACACTCCCATCGGGCCATTTGATCTCGAGTTTATCGACCTTCGTCGCTGCGCCCAACCCGAAATGCAGAGTCATATCATTCTGTGAACAATACACGGCGCCACTGACAACATCCTGTCGCAGCCTCAACGCGCCCGTCGTCACATAAGCTGTACTTCCGATCGCATCACGCGGGCTCTTCTTCGTTACATCTCCCACGAGGCGCAGGCCCAACCAGTGCGCGCTCGTTGCCGCGACATTTCGCAACACCGCCGGCTTAGCATCGAGATTATTGATCACCAGATCGATTCGACCATCGCCATCGAGATCACCTGCTGCAAGTCCGCGTCCGGGCCACGCACTCGCCAGCGCACTGCCAGGCGCTGCACCGACACGTTCAAACTTGCTCTTAACGTTGCGAAACAGCAACGCCTGCTGCGCGTAACTCGTTCCCCACTGGTGCGCATCCACCGCAGGATAAACATGACCATTCGCAACAAACAGGTCCAACCAACCATCGTTGTCGAAATCCAGAAAACTCGTGCCCCAGCCGAGAAACGGAATCGAAATCTCACCCACTCCAGCCTGAAACGTGAGGTCGGTAAAATTGTCGTCCCCATCATTGTGATAAAGCGTGTTCGAATCGTCGGAAAAGTTAGTGACGTGAAAATCGACGCGTCCATCGTTGTCGTAGTCACCAACCGCGAGGCCCATGCCGGCCTGCTCGCGCCCGTTCTCGTTCAGCGCGATGCCTGACGGGTAACCGATCTCTTCAAACGTGCCGTTGCCCTTGTTGACGTAAAGCTGGTTCGGCGTCGAATCATTTACAACGATCAAATCGAGCAGCTTGTCGTCGTTTACGTGAATGAAAGCGGAGCTGAAACCGTAGTATTTTTCCGGATCACTCACACCCGTCTTCAAGCTTACATCCTCAAAAGTACCATCCGCCTTCTGGTGGTAAAGCGTGTCGGGTTCACCGGGCAGCCCACGTGGACCACACATCACGGGCGCGCCACGAAACTGACAATAGTTCTGTCCGACGGCGCCTGTTTTGTTGACGTCACTTGGATTTGGCGGCAGGCTCGTGAGATCGATCTGCACGTAACCCGGAACGAAAAGATCGAGCCGGCCATCGCCATCGTAATCGCCCCAGCTCGCGCCCGTGCTCCAACCCTTGCGCGCAACACCTGCTTTCTCCGCGACATCCGTAAACGTGCCGTCGCCGTTGTTGCGATACAGACGCGAGACACCGAAGTTACCGACAAACATGTCCGGGCGGCCGTCGTTGTTGTAATCACCGACAGCGACACTAAACCCCCAGCGCTCGTTCGCGACTCCGGCTTTCTCGGTGACGTCTTCAAACTTCCAGTTACCGAGATTGCGATACAGCGCGGCGCGTGGAGCTTTTTCTTTGCCGCGCATCGCGGCGATTGTCGATCCGTTTACGAAATAGATGTCGGGGCGACCGTCGGAGTCGTAGTCAAAGATCGCAACGCCGCCTGAAGTTGTTTCGAAGATGTAGTCTTTAGCCGGTTCCCCTGAGCGGTGGCGAAAACTCGCCAGGGGTGTTTTTTCAGTTACGTCTTCAAAGATAACGGGCGCACTCGGATCGGTGATGCCAACCGTGCGACGCGACGTGTAGGTTGCGGGCGCTCCGGTTGAAGCGCCGCCCATCGGTTGCTGAGATCCCGGTTTCTGTGGCGGCGTTTGGGCGAGCAGCGCAAACGGCGCCAGTAAAGTCAGGCAAACTAACGAAGCAATTTTTTCACGCATCGCTGTTGTTACTGCGCAGCGATGACGACGTAGTTTTTGCCGTTGTAAAGTCGAACACCGTTCGTGTCGGCTGTCATCATCAACGGGCGCGGTCGTCGCAGGTCCTTGTCGTTGGTAATTGAGACGGAAAGTAGATCTTTACCGGAAAGATCCATCACGGTCAGCTTTCCTTCAGTGCCAAAGCCGAAGCCGTAAGCACCGGCTTGAAGCGCCTCGCCATTGAGCGTTATCGACGAATCGGTGATCAGAAACCCCACGTACTTCGCTCTAATGTCAGCCGAGTAACCGGACGTGTCAACCAGCCCGGAGATCACGTGACGATTTTTGCCGAAACGCGCGGCCGCGGCGTTGCGCATCTGCGTTGGAGCGCTGAGACCCTCGAAGTAAAACCCGGTCGGCACGACACGCGTCAGTTCAGGGCCGGTCAAAATCGTTGCGCGCTCCTGGGCCAACGCGGAACCGGCGATCAGGAGCAGCGCAACAACAGAAAGTATTTTGCATGAGTGTTTCATCGGATTCACCTCGCGGCAAACAATACTCTCGAAAGACACACGAGGCAAATCCATCACAGTTTCGTCGCCGGGGTTTATTTCTTCGCGAGTTGGCGCAAAGCGATCTCGATGCGCTCGAATTTCTCGCCGGTCTTTTCCGTCCAAACCTGCCGTCCGGTATCGGCGGTCAACCAGATCTGCGAAAGGACATACTGCTCGCCATATCTGTTGAAGACGAGGCGCTCGACGGCTTCCGGATCGCTCGAGTTGTGTGTCACGGGCGCGTTTAGAATCACGCTCGACTTTCCGTCTTCGCTGCGCAGCGTCACGTTGTTGCCGGACAGTCGCTTGATGCTGTACACACCGGGTTGCAACGTCGTCTTGCCCGCGGAAAACTCAAAAGGAATGTTAACTTCAACCCTGCCTGGCGCCTGCGCCTGCACGCTCGTCACCACGAATGCCACGAAGATGCCTAAAACCGCAAATACTCTATATGTTTGATTTTTCATAACTAACCCCTTTCACTTCTAAACGCGACAGTTTCGGGAAAACGGGCTCAACCACAAAGGTGAACAAATATCCCTATCGTTTTTGGTGCTTTTTGTGGCAATCACCTTTTGGGGCTATGCTCAACCCGTGACTGACGGAGCGGAAAACATCACCGCCCTTCTCGCTAGCTACGGTCGCGGCGAAAAGGAGGCGCTCGACAAGCTGATGCCGATCGTCTATGACGAACTTCGTCGCCAGGCGGCGCGTTATCTACGTCGAGAGCAAGTGGGACACACGTTGCAAACGACAGCCCTGATTCACGAGGCTTACGTGCGTCTGGTGGATCAACGCAACGTGCAATGGCAAAATCGCGCACACTTCTTCGGTATCGCGGCCCAGATGATGCGGCGCATACTCGTCGATCACGCACGCACGAAGAAGCGCGCCAAACGCGGTGGCTCCAATGTGAAAGTCTCACTCGCGGACGCGACAGTTCCCGTGACGACCCAGGATCTGGATGTTGTCGCACTGGATGAAGCACTGAATCGACTGGCGGAGATCGATGAGCAGCAGAGTAGAGTTGTAGAGCTTCGTTTCTTCAGTGGATTGACGGTTGAAGAGACTGCTGAAGTGATGGGAATTTCGCCTGCCACTGTCAAACGCGACTGGAGCATGGCCAAAGCCTGGCTGCATCGCGAATTGAGTGGCGAAAGATAAATGAGCGAGACGGATCCGCAACGCTGGCAACGAGTGAAGGAAATATTCGAGGGCGCGCTCGAACGTCGCGGCGCTGAACGAGAAGCGTTTCTCAATCGCGTCTGTGACGGCGAAACGGAGGTGCGCGAAGAAGTTGATTCGTTACTCCGTTCATACGAAGTCGCCGGCAGCTTCATGGAAGCACCCGCGGTCGCGCAGGCGGCTGACGATCTCGCCGCCGCACAAAAACTCACGCCCGGACAGCGCGTCAAGCATTACCAAATTGTAAATCTCATCGGTGAAGGTGGAATGGGTGAAGTCTATCTCGCAACCGACACGATCCTCGGTCGTCGGGTGGCGTTGAAGGTGCTCCCGGCCTTCGTCAGTAAAGATCCGGAACGTTTGCGGCGTTTCACACAGGAAGCACGAGCAGCGTCGAGACTGAGCCACCCAAACGTCTGCGTGGTCCATGAGATCGGCGAGACGGACGATGGCCGCCCGTTTATCGCGATGGAGTATGTCGAAGGTATGACGCTGCGTGAGCGCATGCGAAGCCAGGCGATGAAGCTGGGTGACGTTCTCGACATCGCGATTCAAGTCGCTGAAGGACTCATCGCTGCGCATGAAGCAGGCATCGTCCATCGCGACATCAAACCCGAGAACATCATCATCCGTCCCGAAGGCTACGTTAAGATCCTCGATTTCGGACTAGCCAAACTCACTGAACGCCACAAGAGCGCAACCACCACGACGATGCCAACGCTTTTGTTTCACTCCACACCCGGAGTCGTGATCGGCACCGCGGCTTACATGTCGCCGGAGCAGGCGCGTGGCGTCGCAGTCGATGAACGAACAGACATCTGGGGGCTCGGCGTCGTGCTTTATGAAATGGCGTCAGGCCGTTCTCCGTTCACGGGCGAGACGCCGACCGATGTGGTCGTCGCGATCGTCGAGCGCGATCAGCCGCCGCTCTCTCAGCACGTCGAAGGGACGCCGCCGGAGTTGGAACGCATCGTCAGAAAAGCATTACGAAAAGACAAAAACGAGCGTTACCAGATCGTGAAGGAGCTCGCGATCGATCTTCGCAGCCTGCGCCGAGAACTGGAAATGAATTCCATGCTCGAGCGATCGATCGCGCCGGGAACGGGATCGAGCTCGAGCGAATACGCGCGCGCCTCGACCCGCGATCGCATCGTCGAGACGAATGAGCTGAAGCAGGCACAAACGACTATTCACAAACCGGTGGGCATGAGTAGTCGCGCATGGTTCGGTCTGGCTGCGCTCGCTGCCATCGTGCTCGCATTCGCAGCTTATGGTTTTTACAGGATACGCGCGCGAACCGAAACGAAGGCGCCTGTGCCGTTCGAAAGAGTCGAAGTCACGAAGCTCACGACAAACGGAAATGCTCTACTGGCGGCGATTTCGCCGGACGGGAGGTACGTCGCTTATGTAACAGGCGGGAGTGGAAAAGAAAGCTTGTGGCTGCGACAAGTTGATATCAATAGCAATGCGCAGCTAATCGCGCCGCGCGAAGGACGTTATCTCGGGGTCGCTTTTTCGCCTGACGGCAATTACATCTATTTTGGTTATGCGGAGTC
>DAIOGT010000090.1:0-17754 GCA_036745095.1 Pyrinomonadaceae bacterium | reverse complement strand
TCGACGTACCACGGTTTGATGTAGAGCGAAAAGAACTCGCCGGTCAGCCCGCCCTTCTTCATGCGTTCGATGTTGGTGCGATAGGGCGTTGGCGGAGTGCCGTTGAGATCGAAATCATCGTTGGTCATCGGCGTGGTCACGTCGTTGTGAGTGTCGATAACGATGGCACGACGATGGATTTGCAGTGCACGTTGCCAGAGACGTTCGTCGCGTGTCTGGGCGGCAGCGGGCGTAATGGTCGACAACGCGAGCAGGCAGACAAGAATCAGTTTTAGCATCCTTCACCTCTGAAAAACCTTAACCGCGGATAACGCGGATCTTTAAACTGGATTAGTTTCGCATTATCATCAACCGTAATGTCAATCCTGATTGCTGAAGATAACATGGCCCAGCGCCATTACCTGCGAGAGATTCTCGAAAAAGAGTTTCCCTCGCATGTGCCCGTCTTCGAAGCCGGCGACGGCGAAGAGACCGTAAAAATCGCGCTGCACGAGAAACCAGAGGTCTGCATCCTCGACATCCAGATGCCGAAGCTGTCAGGCGTTAAAGCGGCGCGCGCGATCTGGCGGGAGTTCCCAACCGCGCGCATTATCTTCTGGACGCAGTTTCCTCACGAGATTTACATCAACGAGATTCGCAAGATCGTTAAGTCGGTTGATCCACCACCGGCCTACGGATTTATTCATAAAAACAATCCCGAGTCGCGCTTTCTTCGTTTCGTAGCCGCTGTACTCGAGGACGGCGCGGACATGATCGATCCCGCGTTCAAGGATTCGTTCAAGCGACCCCTGTTAACCGAGTTTGAAGCTGAAGCGCTCTACTATCTCGCGCTTGGTCTCTCAAACTGGGCCATCGCGCGCAAGTGTTCACTGAGCTTGCGCGGCGTCGAAAGCAGGCTCGCCACGCTTTACGAAAAACTTTTCGTGTCAGTGGCCGAAGGTACTGACCAGGAAGCGTACGAAAAACTCGCGTACAACATTCGCACGCGCGCGTTCTTTGAAGCACTACGGCGCGGACTACTGAACAGCGACGAGCTCGAAAAAGCCGCAAACGATCTCGAAGCGTGGATCCAGAAAGATCAGAAACGTTTTCACGAAGAACAGAAACGAGAAGCCGCCTCGAAGAAGAGATGAGGCCACAAAAAGGGCCACAAAAAGGCATAAACAGCACGAGATGCTCTTTGAGAATCATTTGTGCTTTTTGTGCTCTGCTGTGCCTGAGCGCCGCGTTCTTTTCGGCTTCTGACGCCCAAACCGTTGAGCCACAGCCGCAGGCCTCTCCATCGCCGTCACCTTCACCGTCTCCATCACCATCGCCGACCCCGATCACAGGCTTGCATCAATGGGGAGCAGTCACGCTCTTTCACGGCCTGCCTTCTGATCGCGTTCGCGCGATCGCGCAAACGCCCGACGGCGCGATGTGGTTCGGCACGGAAACGGGTCTCGCGAAATTCGACGGCCGCAGAACTCAAACAATCAATGATCCAGCACTGCCGGCGGGTCGCATTCTCGCTTTGCAAACCGACAAAGACGGAGCGATGTGGATTGCAACTGAAGCGGGCGCGGCTCGTTTCAATGCCGGCGAGTTCATAAAAGTAACTGACACTGCGGGCCAGACTATCTCTGCGATCGTCACCGATCAGGCCGGCTCAGCATTCATGACTTCTGAACAGGGCCGCGTCTTCGAAAGTCGCCCACGCGTGGTTGTTACAAGAGTCAACGAAACAACGACTACTAGCCGAACGGTGATCGACACGCGGGAGCTACTCAACCAACCTCTCGAAAGCAGCGATCGCGATCGTCCTGGCCCACTCGCAATCACCAGTATCAACGTCGCAAACGGCCGCATCTTTATCGGCACGCTCAGCCGCGGCGTCATGGAAATCGCAAATGGCGCTGCCCGCGACGGCCGGATGAGGCCGGTTAATTTCTTCATCAACGCACTCGACCGGGATCGTGAAGGGAAGTTGTGGGTCGGTGCCCGCACGCGAAAAGAAGAGCCGGGGATACTCTCCGGAAATGAGCTTTCAAGTCTGAAACGCCACGAAGCTGCGACCGGTCCGGTCATGACGTTGAGATCGATCGCAGATGAGATGTGGGTGGGCACGGATGGCCGAGGCGTGTTTCGCATCTCCCCGGAGAAGGCACAGCGCTTCACGTTCGATGGGACCGCCGGTGGTTTGCGCTCGGATCACGTCTACGCCATCTTCCCGGATCGCGAAGGCGTTATCTGGTTTGGCACTGACCGCGGTGTTTGTCGTTACGACCCGCACGCGCCAAGGGTCGAAACAGTCGGTGAAAATTCGGATACAAACTTTGTCAGATCACTGTTTCAGACGAGTGGGGGGCGATCGCTCGCGGGCACGAATCGCGGACTGTTCGTGTACGACGATGAAACTGCAGCCTGGAATCCCGTCTCCGGTCTCGGGCGCAACGTTATCTATGCAATGGCGGAGGATAAATCACAGCGGTTGCTGGTGGCCGCCGCCAGTGGGTTTTACATCGCGGCCCGGCAGTCCGTCCGTTTGGAAGAACAGGTCTTCACGCGTGTCGAGACGGGTCCGGGTGCCCCAGACACGACGGGAAGTATTCGCGCGATTGCACAGTTTCGCGGCGCAACTTACTTCGCGATCTTTGGCCGCGGCATCGATCGACTGGACGGTGGGCGCAGTAGCCTGACCTGGCCCAACACCGCTGCAACCGCCCGCGAAGTGATCAGTCTCCTCGCTGACGGTGAAGAGCGATTACTGATCGGTACGACAAGAGACGGGGTGTTTGCTTCAGACGGCAAGACGATCCGCGAAGAGCCTGCGTTCGCGATGATAAAAAACAGTGCTGTCCGAGCGATCGCGCGGACGCCCGACGGCTCGCTATGGTTTGGAACAGCATCCGGTATCTTTCTTTGCCGCGCAGGCGCGACCTGCCATCTCACGGTCCCCAACATCGATGTGCGTTATCTCGCCGCGATCCAGTCAGAAAAAACAAACGAGCTCTGGTGCGGCACGCGCGGCAATGGTCTCTTACGAATACTACTTGATCCGGTTGTTGGACCAATCGTGTCGGAGCTCGACTCCGAACAGGGCTTGCCGACGCAAAACGTTTTTGCAGTTTGGCCGCAACGTAAGCCAGATGGAACCGAAGTACTTTTGATCGGCACGAACCGTGGCATCGCACGTTATGAGCCCGGACGACTCGAGCCGTCGCTTTCGGCCACGCGCATCCTGAGCAAGCGCGTGCACGCGCCGGCGGAGCTGCAAGCGGGCTTGAATCTCGAATACCCACAGAACAGTTTGTTGCTCGACGTCGCGGCAATTAGCAGTCGCACGTTCCCCGAGCAGTTTCAATACGCATTCACGCTGATCGATAGCAACGGGCAGTCAATCAAACAAAAACTGTCGCGTGAGTCGCAATTCACGATGGAGGGCTTGAAACCGGGCACGTACACAGTTACCGCGCGCGCGTTCACAAAAGACCTGACCGCCTCGGCGCCGCTCAGTTTTTCGTTCACCGTGGCAAAAGCGCCGTTCCCGTGGACGTCGACAGCGCTCGCGATCCTGCTTGCACTCGCGCTCCTGGCGCTGGTCTGGGCCATACTCGAACGCCGCAGAATCGTGGCGACGAGTGCTGCGTTGGTCGACGCGAACCGCGAGCTCGCTGACGCACGACTAAATCTTGCGAACGAAGCAGAACGTGAACGACGCCGGATTTCTCGGGACCTGCACGACCAAACTCTCGCTGACCTGCGTCACCTCGCGTTGTTAACTGATCAAATCAAAGCGAATGGCGACTCGACCGGCAATAACCCGCAGATCGCGTTGCGAAAAGAGATCGAAGTGATCTCGCAGGAGGTCCGTCGCATCTGCGAAGACCTGAGCCCTTCGGTATTGCAAAACGTCGGTTTCGCCGCCGCACTCGAGTTTGCGCTGTCGCATGCGGTCCTGGATGCGCCCGCCGAAAAGCGCTTCGTGTACGAGTTTCACTGCGACGACGGTATCGAGGAGCGGAGCGATCTATCGCCAAGCGTGCAGATGCAGGTCTATCGCATCGTGCAGGAAGCGGTGAACAACATCTGGCGTCACGCGGAAGCAACGGAAGTGAAGATGTTTGTGACGAGCTCAGACGAAGGCGACTTCTCCTTGAAAATCGAAGACAATGGCCGCCCGTTCAAATCGCAGCACACGAATTCAGAGGGCCGAGGCCTCGCAAACATGCGCGCGCGCGCGAGTATGATAGACGCGCGAATTTTGTGGGAGCCGCGCGACGAGGGTGGGACCGTGTTTACTTTGACGAAGGCGGCGACTGCCAATGCCAGAGCTTCTTAACATCGCACCGGATGTCGAAGTTGCGCTGCGCCAGAAACATCCGGTCGTGGCGCTCGAATCGACAGTGATCGCGCACGGATTGCCACGCCCGCAGAACCTGCAAACCGCGCATCGCCTCGAGCAGCTGGTAGCTGAAACAGGCGCGACCCCGGCAACCATCGCCATCATCAACGGCAAGCTAACTGTCGGACTCAGCGACGACCAGGTGAACCTGCTCGCCAACAGCAGCGACGTCAGGAAGATCAGCACCCGCGACATTTCTGTTGCCGCCGCTTGCGGGTGGAACGGCGCGACGACAGTCGCCGCGACGAGCTGGATCGCCCATCGTGCCGGCATAAAGGTTTTTGCAACCGGCGGTATCGGCGGTGTTCATCGTGGCTCGCTGCCTGACGTCTCGGCCGATCTGCCTGAGCTGGCACGCACGCCGATCGTCGTCGTCTGTTCCGGCGCCAAGATCGTTCTCGATCTTCCCGCGACACGCGAATGGCTCGAAACACACGCGGTGACAGTTGTCGGTTATCAATGTGATGAGCTGCCGGCGTTCTATTCGCGCAAAAGTAATTTGTCTGTCGATGTGCGTGTTGAGTCACCTCAAGAAGTCGCGAAGATTTATCGTGCGCAGCGAGATCTCGGAATTCAGTCAGCGTTGCTGCTAGTTGTTCCTGTGCCTGCGAGGTTTGAAGTGCCCGCGGAGGAACTGCAAATCGTGCTGACCACGGCGCTGGAAGATGCGGATTGGAAAGGGATTGCGGGACCTGCCTTGACTCCGTTTCTGTTGACTCAAATGGCGGAACGCAGCGGTGGTGCGACGTTGCGAGCAAACATCGCTTTGCTTGAGAACAACGCGCGTGTGGCAGCCGAGATTGCGAGAGCAGTGAGTTAGTTGCTACTCTAGGCGCCCCAATTCAAGAACATCACGGAGGACCGATGGCGGACGATAACAACCAATGCAAGAATCCGAGCTGTACCTGCCCAGCGCAAGCCGGTGGCAAATACTGTAGCGCTTCATGTGAGGGCTCGGGCGGTACGATCGAGCTCGATTGCGATTGCGGACATGATGAGTGCGGCGGAAACTTTTAGCTGCGGCTTACAGCGATAAATCGATGAAGCGCGCGGCGAGTTTTGGTCCAGTGCCTTCGTCTTCGTGTTTGAAGAACACGTAAATATCTTTCCAGCGCTGCGCGCGTATACGTTTCCTCCATTCGACAAGATCGGATTTGGAGTACTGTACGCGCCGCAACCGCACATAACCCCAATCAGCGGTTTTGTAAGTATAACTTTCAGGCAGTTCCTCGATGTCTGAAACACAAAACACGCGGTCCTGGCTGCGTAGCAGCGCCACCACCTCATCGTCAAACCACGTCGGGTGTCGGAAGTCAAAAACGGCGGGTGTGTCTGCTGGTAGCAGTTTCAAAAACGCTTCGAGGCGTTTGAGGTCCTTTTTCATGTCGTCGGGCAGTCGAAAAATTACCGCACCGAGACGATCCTCGAAGGCCGAAATCGTTTCCAGCATGAGTCGCGTTTCGCGACCGGCGTCCTTGAGTCGTTTGAAATGCGTGATCAGTTTTGAAGCCTTCACCGAAAACCGAAAGTCTTCGGGCACTTGCGACTTCCAGTTTTCGATCATGCTGCGTTGTGGCAGGCGATAGAAAGTATTGTTTAACTCGACTGCGTGGAGGCGCGACGCGTAGTAGTTGAGCATCTCTTTAGGCGAGATCTTTTCCGGATAGAAACTTCCCTTCCACTCCTTGTAACTGTAGCCGCTGGTGCCGACGTAGAGAGTCATAGTCTCAAAAAGCACAGATCATTCGTCTCAGCAGAATATCGCATTTCCCCTTTTTGCGCTTTTTTGTGGGTATAAAGTATGGTACACAGGCAAACATGTCGACCGTCAGTACAAACATCGAATCAGTGCTGCATGAGCAGCGAATCTTCCCGCCACCAGAAACGTTTTCCGAAAGCGCACACATCAAGTCAATGGACGAGCTCGAGCGTCTGCGTGCTGAAGCCGCCGCGGATCCGGAGTCGTTCTGGGCTCGTATGGCTGAGGAGCTGCACTGGTTCAAAAAATGGGACACGGTGCTGAAATGGGATCCGCCACATGCGGAATGGTTTGGCGGCGGCAAGATCAACATTTCTTATAACTGTCTTGACCGCCATGTGACGACGTGGCGACGAAACAAAGCAGCGCTCATCTGGGAAGGCGAACCCGGCGACATTCGGACGTTCACGTATCAACAACTGCACACGGAAGTCTGCAAGTTTGCAAACGTGCTCAAGCGCGCCAACATTCAACGCGGCGATCGAGTTGCGCTCTACATGCCGCTGATTCCTGAGCTTGCGATCGCGATGCTCGCGTGTGCCCGCATAGGCGCGACACACTCGGTCGTCTTCGGCGGCTTCTCGAGTTCTGCCCTCATCGATCGCATCAACGACGCGAGCTGCAAGCTGGTTGTCACAGCAGATGGCGGCTGGCGACGCGGCAATGAAGTAAAACTAAAAACCGCGGTTGACGAAGCCTTGAAGTCAACCCCATCTGTGAATGCCTGCATCGTGGTCCGTCGCACGGGCACGCCACAGCACATGGTACCCGGTCGTGATTACTGGTGGCATGAGCTGATGGAGCTCGTCGATGCGAACTGCCCCGCGGAAGAGTTAGACAGCGAACATCCGCTTTACATCCTCTACACCTCCGGCACCACTGGTAAACCAAAAGGTATTCTCCATACGACCGCCGGTTACCTGTTGCAATCACATCTCACGACGAAGTGGGTTTTTGATCTTAAAGACGAAGATCTTTACTGGTGCACGGCAGATATCGGTTGGGTCACAGGCCATAGCTACGTCGTTTATGGCCCACTCTCAAATGGCGCCTCGGTGTTGATGTACGAAGGCGCGCCCAACTGGCCCGAGCCGGATCGCTTCTGGAGTATGATCGAGCGCCATCGCGTGAATGTTTTCTACACCGCTCCGACTGCGATTCGCGCGTTCATCAAGTGGGGCGAACATTGGCCCATGAAGCACGATCTCTCGTCGCTGCGACTACTCGGCACTGTCGGCGAACCGATAAATCCCGAGGCGTGGATGTGGTATCGCGAGATCATCGGTAAAAGGCGCTGCCCAATTGTCGATACATGGTGGCAAACTGAAACCGGCGCGATCATGATCACTCCGGTTCCGGGTGCGACTTCCACCAAACCCGGCTCGGCCACAAAACCTTTCCCGGGAATCGACGTCGACGTTATGACGCGCGACGGCAAGCCTGTTGGTGCAAATGAGGGCGGTTATCTGGTGATCAAACGACCGTGGCCGTCGATGCTGAGGACCATCTGGGGTGACGACGAGCGTTACAAACAGCAGTACTGGTCGCAGATCGAGGGAATCTATTTCGCCGGCGATGGCGCACGCCGCGACGACGACGGCTATTTCTGGATAATGGGCCGGATCGATGATGTTATCAATGTCAGCGGTCATAGACTCGGAACTGCGGAGATAGAGAGCGCGCTCGTGTCGCACGAGGCGGTCGCCGAGGCCGCGGTGGTCGCACGTCCGGACGAGCTCAAAGGATCGTCGATTGTGGCGTTCGTGACACTCGAAGGCTCCCACAACCCGTCCGACGAGTTGAATCAGGAGTTGAAAGCACATGTCGTGAAGGAGATCGGCGCGCTCGCTCGACCTGACGAGATTCGCTTTAGCGACGCTTTGCCGAAGACCAGATCGGGCAAGATCATGCGACGGCTGTTGCGTGAGATCGCGACGAGCGGCTCCGTCGCCGGCGACGTCACAACGTTGGAAGACTTTTCGGTGCTGGAAAAATTGAGAGCCGAGGAAGAATAACTTTGCGGGACGGCCACGCGGAGTGCCGCCACTACAATGAAGGAGGGCGCTGATGCCTCGACAAGTGCAACCAGAGAACCGCTCTGGCCCACGTTACCTCGCCAGTCTCGAGATAAAAGCGGAGTGGGATGAGCCAGGCGGAACGCACGTCGTTGCGGAAGGCACTACTGAGAACGTTGGTCCAGAAGGCACGCTCGTGCACCTGCCGCGCCAACTGCCTGCGGTCGGCAGTCGCGTGCGTCTGGAGGTGCTTGGCGAATCCGGTGAGAAGCTACAAGTAATTGCCGAAGTGCTCCGCATCGAGCGCCATCCCGGTCATCCGCTCGCGGCGCTTCAGCTCCTTGGTGAAACGGACGAATGGCGAGGGCTCGTGTGGGAGCCGGCGGCTCCACGCGTCACTCCACCACCGGCGCCCGAAGTTGAAGGAGAAGCCGAAGAGCAAGCCGAAGGCACTGACGATTTAGCTCACTGAGGATCGTTCACGATGACAACCTCCGATGACAATGACGCTCTTTCCCACGATCGCAGACGTCATCCTCGTTATTACGTGACGTCGCGTATCACCCTTGCCATTGAAGACGAGAGCTTGAACGAGTCAATCGGCATTGGTGAACCACAGGACATCAGTCTCGGCGGTTTGCGCGTAACAAACCTCCCCTCCTGTCCCAACGTAAAGATCGGAGATCATCTCGGACTGCTGCTGCTGGACGGCGAAGACGCATTGTCGCTGGCCGGCGAAGTGATCCATCATTCCACCGCCGATACGTTCGGGGTTGAATTTCGTGAGCTGAGCAATCACGATCAGAAAGCCGTGGGCGATTTGATCGGACGATTGCACGCGCGGTTATAGACGTGGATCGAGAGGAAACTAAAGACACTGCGGCGACAGCGGCGAAGGCCGCCGTTGAAGCGTCCTATGGGCCTTCGACGCGTGTTGTGTTGCGAGTGATCATGGTGTTGCTCGCGGTCGGAGTGGTTATTTGGGTGATCTCGAAGATCACGGGAATCATCCTGCTGCTGGTGCTATCGATCTTTTTTGCCTACCTGGTCTCGCCGCTTGTCGAGTTTTTAAGACGACAAAGAACCGTCGGCGGCCGCACTATCGAGATACCTAAAATCGTCGCGATTGCGCTCGCTTATTTGATCATCATGGCAGCGATCGTGTTTGCCGTGTTCGTAATTTTGCCAACCCTCAGTAATCAGTTTCCGGAATTTGCTGAGCAGGCAAAATCATATTGGAAATCGCTGGGTGATCGAACACAGGAAATCATCAGGTACTCGCGGCGCCTTCCGGCTCCGCTGGTCAACACCATAAATAACGCGGTCCCGAAGGTAGTCGACAAGGTGAGCGCAACTGCCACCGAGTTCGCCAGCTCCTCGCTGGGTTACGTCGTCTATATCCCCTGGCTGATTTTGATTCCGATCCTCGCGTTCTTTCTATTAAAAGACGCCGAAAGTTTTCGTCGTTCAGCATTGCTGATGCTGCCGCGCGGACGCTGGCGCTGGCGCGGTGACGAGTTTTTTCAGGACATCAACAGCACGCTCGCCGCTTACATTCGCGCGCAACTCACGGCGTGTTTGTTTATCGGGATTGTTTGTTCAATCGGCTTCACGTTGCTGGGCTTGCCGGGCGCGCTGGTGATGGGAGTGCTGGCCGGCGTTTTCGAGTTTGTTCCGCTCGCTGGTCCACTCGCGATCGCGCTACTCGCAGGGTTGCTCGCAATGTTTCATGCGGGTCCCTTCAATGCTTTTCTCGTCCTCTTGTTCCTCGGTGTTTTGAGAATCATTCACGACTATGTCATCTACCCGCGACTGATCGGACAAGGCATTCATCTTCATCCGCTCGCGGTGATTTTTGCGATTCTCGCGGGTGAGAAACTGGCTGGAGTTGCTGGGATCTTCCTGGCTATCCCGGTGGTCGCGATCGTGACCGTGAGTTTCCGTCACTGGATGGAGCATCGCGGCAGTGAAGGGATTGCAGATCTGCTGGAGCCGACACCGGCTGAAGCAGCGAAAGTGGCGGCAGTAGCGGCAGAAACTGCTGAGGAGCTTCACGCCGAGAGCACGCCCGACGAAATGGTGCGCGCTCGCCCCGATCTCACAACCGGGGAGCTCAAGATACCTGAGAATTAAACGCAGATTTGCGTTTATCTGCGTTCAGCTGCGGCTTCCATCAACGCAATAAATCGCTGAAAATGATGCTCCGCGTCGTGTGGACCAGGCGCCGCTTCTGGATGGTATTGAACTGAGATTACGGGCAACGTGCGGTGACGCATCCCTTCCACGCACTGATCGTTGAGATTGATGTGCGTGACTTCAACTTCCGGCGGTAACGTCTCAGCGCTCACTGCAAAGCCGTGATTGTGCGAAGTTATCTCCACATGTGGATTTGATAACTCCTTCACAGGCTGGTTGCCGCCGCGGTGTCCGAACACGAGCTTGAACGTCTTTGCTCCAAACGCGCGTCCGAGCAACTGGTGCCCGAAACAGATGCCGAACGTCGGCAATTTCGCCTGCAGCAACTCCTGAATCTCCGCAACTTCCTTGTTCATCGACGCCGGATCGCCTGGACCATTCGATAAGAAAATCCCATCGGGTTTGAGCGCGAGCACGTTGGCGGCTGGAGTTGAGGCTGGCACAACAGTCGTCCGCACCCCCAGCTCTGCCAGCTCGCGCAACGAGTTTCTCTTCACACCGAAGTCATAACAAACAACGTGAAAACGTTCCTCACCTGCGGCGGGAAAGTCGTATGGCTCCTTCGTAGTAACCACGCTTGCAAGCTCGCGATTCTCCATCGGCGGCGACTGTCGCGCCTTTTCAACGAGGCTGTTCTCATCGAGATCTTCTGTAGAGAGACAGGCGCGCATCGCTCCCTTGTCGCGAATATGTCGCACGAGCGCTCGCGTATCGATGCCTTCAATCGCGACGATGTTCCAGCGCTTCAAATACGATTCGAGACTCTCTTCTGCGCGCCAGTTGGAAGTAATCCGGCTCGCTTCACGCACGACGAAACCCTCAACCCACGGACGTGTCGATTCGGCGTCGGTTTCGTTAACACCGTAATTGCCGATGAGGGGGTAAGTCATGCAGACGATCTGACCCGCGTACGACGGATCGGTGAGCACTTCCTGATAGCCCGTCATCGAGGTGTTGAATACCATCTCGCCACACACTTCTCCGTCCGCCGCCCACGAGCGACCACGAAACGTGCGACCATCTTCAAGAGCGAGGAGAGCTGGAATACGCTGGAGCATTCTTCTTTACTGACTGCTTTTTATAAACTGCTGCGCCTCGTTCAGCCAACGCTTGCTGGCGCGATACTTGTAGGCGGGCGCGGTCTTTACCGCCTCGATGCACGCCTGCATCAGGCTCGTCGCTTCACGCTTATGACCAAGTCCCGCATGCGCGCGACCCATCAGATACAACCCTTCCGGATCCGACGGCCTGTGTTCGAGAAACTGATCGAGCGCCGTGCGTGCATCTTCAAACTGTCCTGCCGCGATGTAAGTCGCCGCTACTTCGCGCCAAACCTCGTGCTGCGAGTGGGTGGCATTTCGCGCGACGACGTGTTCGAAGTTTTGAATAGCGTCCGCGTATCGCTTCTGCTGCCGCGCAATCCGTCCGAGCTGGTAACTCGCGTCAATCTCTTCCGGGTCGATCTCTAAGGCGCGTTCGAAGCGCTGGCGCGCCTGGTCCAACTCACCGCGGCCCTGATGAATCAGGCCAAGGTTGTAGTGCGCAGAAGCATCCGCTGGATTGAGTGTAGCCGACTCGAGGTTCTGCCTGAACGCCGCTCGCGCCCGGTGGCTGCCCATGATGTCGCTGAAGTAACCACGTAACAGCAGAAAAAGGAAGAACAACAAGAAAGGCGAACCAGCCACTCCTGAAAAGAGGTAAAAAGCGATAGGCGCGACAAACTGTGCGGCAAAAGCCGAGATGAAAGTTACTGCGAGGGCGCGCACTGCCGACATCCTGAAGGTATCTTTGACCGCGAAAATCATTCCGATACCGAACAGAATTCGTTGGAACATTGCGAACAGGCTATACCCGAGGAAAACCGGATTCTTAAGCTGGTCTCCCAATGGCCCGGATTGTGCAAAATCAGGCGCGGCTCCCGGAGTTTGGTAGGCATGTAGAAGCATCGCAACGGTCTGTGCCTGAACTCCGGTGTAATGCAAGAAAGTCGCGATTAGTATTCCGAAAAGATTCGCGGCGGTAAGAGCGTAAAAAAGAGAGGACGCTAGCGGCGCATATTCCTGCGTAAGCACGACTCTGAAACTGCCACGTTTCTCGAACATGTTCGCGACGAGCGTCAGAATCGGAACGAGCACGATCGCCACGATCGCGATTATCTTGGCGGTGTGAAAAAGCTCCCAGACGATGCTGTAGCCAATTGCGCCCGCGAATCTTTTCGCTATGAAGCCAAACGCAAACTGCGCGATGAACGCGATCAGGACTACGGGCGCGAGCGAGCCGCGGTCGCGCATGCCGCGCATCCCACGCACGGGAGCATAGAAAATCATCAGCAGGAAACGCAGCCAATCAAGCATATGCATCAAGGCTGTGGCGTCGGCTCACCGGGCACAAATGGCCGCGGCGTAGACTCACCCGTCGTTGGCTCGTCCTGAAAATCAGGCGCAAAGTCGCGCGACGGTGGACCGGAAGGATTAATGTTCTCGTGACGTATGACGCTCGCGGCCGTCAAAGGCCAGTAGCGAAACAGCGCCTTACCGTAAATGTATTTTTTCGGGACCAATCCCCAGATTCTTGAATCACTGGAATTGTCGCGATTATCACCCATCACGAAGTAGTAGTTCGGCTTGACGTGCATCGGAGCCTGGCTACGGTGTGACAGGTTCAATCGTGGATCGAGATAACTCTCTTCGATATCGCGACCATTCACGCGCACGATTCCTTCGTGCACTTCGATCATATCGCCCGGCAAACCGATAACACGTTTTATGTAACTCTTTGAAGGGTCATCGGGAAACCAGAAAACGACGATGTCGCCCCGCTCGATCTTCGGCGCCCAGCGATAGTCGTCGTAATAGATCAGCTTGTTTACGAAAATACGCTCGCCGTCGTGTAACCGCGGCAACATCGACGTACCTTCAACCTTCACCGGTTGAACGATGAACACGACCACGAGCGCTGCGATCATCAGTGCGAAGATCAGATCGCGAAGCAGCAGCCGCGCTTCCGACCAGAGGTCGTTACGCGACGCCTCTTCGGGCTTGTGTTCCTGGATGTCTTTGTCGTCGTCGACGTGGACGCCACCAAACGGCGGCGGCCTGCGTTTTCGAATTCCAAACATAATTCAACCACTCGTCTAAAGCGGTTTTGAGGTTAGCGTAATCCGTATTGCTGTGCAATCGGTGTGCGGGCTTTTTTGCCGATTCCTTGACAGGGTTTAGTGCCGCTCTCTATCATCCTCGCCTGCATTTTGCGGCCCCCGGACAGTGTCCCCGGCGCAGCAGAAAAGAGGCCCCTGGACGTGATCAAGTTAGATATCATCAACCGCGTTGCTGATAAAACCGGCGTGCCGAAGATGAAAGCTGAGCAAGCCGTCGAAGCTCTTTTTCATTCAATGAAAGAAGCGCTGACGAGGGGTGAACGAATCGAACTCCGCGGTTTCGGCGTGTTTGTGGTGAAGCCGCGTAAGCGCGGTGTGGGCCGAAACCCACGCACCGGAGAAGAGGTAGCGATTCCATCGGGCAAGACGATTCGCTTCAAGCCCGGCAAGGAATTGCAGGCACACGATGGCGGCGACATCGATGTGGATGATTCAGCCGAAGACGACGACGACGAGTTTTAGTTTTCTGTAACATCGGATTTGAAATGGAGGGGCGGCCCGCCGTGGCCGCCCCTTTTCGGCATCAAATGTCAGGCAATGGATGAGTCGATAAGAACTGCGCCGCCGGCTTTAGATCTGCGCAACCGTCGAATAGCCTCGCTTTCAGCGCGTGAATGGCGGCTGCACGGGGGACTGTTCCTTTTAACGATTCTCACGACGATTCTGGCCGGAATCAGTCTCACCGATCCGGAGCTTGCAGTTCCGGAGCCGCCCCTCGCGAATCCGCTGGATTACGTGCTCTATATCCCGCTCTCATATCTGTACTCGGTTATCGAACTCCTGCGGTATACGTCGTCACATCCGAGTGTGATCGTTGAAGGCGCAACGTTTTCAGCCGCGTTGCTCGCGATTCTTTTCTCGCATGAGATGGGACACTATCTGGCGTGTCGTTACTACAAAGTCAACGCTACGCCCCCATATTTCATTCCGGCGCCGCCGCTTTTTCTGGCCGGCACTTTCGGCGCGTTCATCAAGATTCGCTCAGCCATCCCGTCGCGGCGCGCGCTCTTCGACATTGGCCTGGCTGGTCCACTTGCGGGATTCGTCGTTGCGTTGCCGATCGCCGTTGTCGGCGTGTTGACTCCCGGGACGCCGGTGGCTCCGGGCGGTCACTGGATCTATTTCAACGACCCGTTGTTGTTTCGGTTGATTAGTAAATTCGCGGGAATACCGCTCGATCCAAACACGTCGGGCAATCCTTACTACATGGCGGCATGGATCGGATTACTGGTGACAAGTTTGAATCTGATGCCGGTCGGTCAACTCGACGGCGGTCACGGAACGTTTAGCGTGTTCGGCGGCCGCGCGCACAGGATCATCGGACGAGTGGCGTTCGTGACGATGGCTGCTTTGGCCTTTTTAGGATTTTGGTGGCACGGCAGCCCAAGCGGCTTTCTTTACGCGGTGTTGCTGGCAATCATGATGAAAGTCCCCCACCCTCAACCAGCCGTTATGGAACCGCTAGGAACGAAGCGAGTCATGATCGCGATCGTGACATTGATCATCTTCGTCCTCTGCTTCCTGCCGTTTCCGATAACCATTTCATAGTCATTAAAAGCAGAAAAGGCACATAAGGTACTGTGCCTCTTGTGCCTTCTCGTGGTTACTTTTGTTATTAAACCGTGGCTGCGGGGAGGAGGCCTTTTATCTCACGCACGACGCGTACGACCTCGTCCTGGTTCGCGAGGGCGATCATGAAGAATTTGTAGCCCTGATGGAAACAGATCACGCCGTTCGCAAATAGCCACACACCGTCGAGAAACGGGTTGCCGCCAAGCAACCAACTGATCGGCGCACCGGTGATCGCGCCCGGCTGGAAGATCTGGGCCCACATCGCGGCCCCCGCGGCGCAACTGAACGCGCCTAACAACGGCGCCCCAACATACTTCGCAATCTTCCGTTCAAACTCCGCACGCTGTTGTGCGGCCTCATCGAGCTCGCCACGTCCAACCAGCTCTTCCTGCTTCTTCAAATAGTTGTCAAACTTCTCACCCGCCTTGCGTAGACCATAGACGGGAAGCGCCGAGTGCGTTAACCAGTGCGGGTGTGAGCCGAGCAACACCGCATCGAGCCCCGGGAAGGCCGCACCTGCTCTGATACCTAAAACCAGCGACACCGAAACCACCGCCGCCTTGCCCGGATTTTCCTTGACCCAGTCGCGGGCCTTTAACAGCCCGGTCGTCGCCGCCGTCGATGCGCGTGTGAACCTCGCACCAGCATCGTAGAACGACGATGCTCGATCGTAATAAGTTTTTGCGTCGTCAAAAACTCGCTTACCAGTGTCGCCCGCAACTTCGCGCACAGCCTTGCCGGCCCGCTTCACGTTCCTGACGGTCTCACTCGCAGCACGGCGCGCAGCTTCGCTGACTTCTTCATCCTCTGTGAGTCGCTCGGCTTCCTCACGCAGACGTTCCGCGCTGCCGGCTACAGTCTCGGCTCCTCGCCGTGCAGCTTCGCCGGCGGCCCGGGCGCTTTCACCAACACGATCCGAGATCGAGTATTTCTCATCGAGCTCGCGCGCCTTACGGCGTGCTGCCTGCTGCCACTCGTCGAACTTTCCCTTGTAATCAGCCATTCCTAACCTCGCGATGCAACTTCCAGATTTCCATCGCCTTGTACGTCGCCTACGGCCATCGAGTTCGAGCGCGGCCGCTCCAACGCCACCACGCGGTCGCGTCCGTTCCGCTTCGCTTCATACAGTGCGACATCCGCTGCCTTCAACACATCAGATGCAGTCTGCGCGTCGGTAGGACATTCCGCAACCCCAAAACTGGCGGTTATGTGCCGGGCGCGGGGTATTTCCAACACTTTGATCGCAGCTCGCAGTCGTTCGGCAACTTCCAATCCACCCTCTTTGCTCGTTTCGACAAGCAGCACGGCGAACTCCTCGCCGCCGATTCGCGCAGCCAGATCGATCCCTCGCGTGCCTTCGCGCAAAACCTTGCTGAGACGCCGGATGGCCTCGTCGCCCGCGTCGTGACCGAAGCTGTCGTTGAGATCCTTGAAGCTGTCGATATCGATCATCAGCAGACTGAACGCATGCCCATACCGTCCCATCCGGGCCACCTCTCTTTCGAGTTGGCGTTCAAACCTTCTGCGATTTGCGAGGCCGGTCAGATGGTCCGTGAAAGCCGCTTCCTCACAAACGTCCAGATACGCTTTGAACTCGAGAAGCGTCCTGGTCCTTGCCAGCAGCAGATCGAGATCGGTTGGGTCAGTGATGTAGCCCAGGGCTCCGACTTCGTTGGCGCGGCGGAGGTCTTCAGTTCGCCTCCCTGCGGCGGTCTGCATGATGACGGGAATGAATTTCGTGATCGGGTTGGCCCTGATACGCTGGGCCAGCTCGTAACCGTTCATGCGAGGCATCATGACGTCGGTTATCACCAGATCAGGCTGGTACGACTCGATGGCCGCAAGCGCCTCGTCGCCGTCAGTGGCTGTGGTTACGTTGTACCCGGCAAGGTCCAAAGCCGCTTTAATCAGGCCCAATTTGTCGGGATTATCGTCGACTACGAGAATGTTGGATTTTGACTGCATAAAAACGAGATGGTCTGAGTTTGCCTTTTTATTGTTCTTGCACGCTTCCCGAGCTTCATGCTACAGTTTCGAGCCTCGGTTTAACGTGTCTGTACTCGCCCTAGCATCGCGTCAAAAGATTCAATCGAGAGTAACAAACCTGGGAACGTCGCGCGGGTTCCTTACAATCATCGTAAAAATTAACCCGCACAGGACCACGTTGAACAAGAGCAACACGCGGCAACCGATTTAAGCTGGAAACTGTAACTCGATGCCCAAAAGGACATGGAGATGAATGCCCTTCAGGAACAAAAGCGCGCCCGGGACCTGAGTACCGAAGACCGCGCTGAAATAATCCGCCGGTTGGAATTTGGCTCAACACTGGACGATGCCCTTGTAACCGAAATGGCGCGTAATTCAGTGGTCCTTGACCTTCGTCGCCGTCGCTTCGTCTATCGTGCGGGGGAACCTGCCGATTGCCTTTACGCAATTATTCACGGCCGAATCAAACTTTGTCGCATCGAGCCCGAAGCGGGCCGCGAAGCGGTAATCGATATCCTTCCCGAGGGTTCCTTGTTCGGCGAGTCAGCTCTTTATTCTGCTGCGGGGCAACGAGCGAACTCTGCAATTGCCTACGAAAATTCACGGCTCCTGCGAATTCAGGTCGGGGATTTCAAACGGGGGATGGCTGAGGATGACCGCCTTCATGATTACACTTTCCGCCTGA
>DAIOGT010000089.1:0-17798 GCA_036745095.1 Pyrinomonadaceae bacterium | reverse complement strand
TTGCTTCACGTTCACACGGCAATAGAATGTTGTTGTAACCTAACTGGTGTCGCTCGGGCTGTCGCAGCACCGGTTTGCGCAGTCGCTTCGCGGATTCCGTTAACGGCAACGGAGCGACACAGTAAAGACAACTTACTCTTGTAGGAGGATTAGCGCGCAGGCACTCCTCGCAACGAATCATTTGTTCTGCGGGGAAACCGAGCGGCTCCGAAGGTTCGACTGGTCCAAGGAAGGGAATGTTTTCGTTATCTTTAGGCAACAGCTCCTCCAAGTATTTTGATTATACGCCGATGAGAAAATTCGAGGCCAAGAGAATGTGTGCTGTGTCGCTTACGGGGAAAGGTTTGATACTCGCGCTCGCTGTCGTCGCACTTGTGACGGCGAGCGCATGCGCAGCATTCCAACCAACGGATCCTAACGGTCCAGCCGCTAATCGCCCGCCGTATCCGATCGCGTTGTCAGACGTCGGCGCGAGATTGGAAGAAGCGTCTGTCGCGTGGTACCAGTTGTCGCAACGTTACGGTCTGCCGGGAAAAACTGAGGCCAATCTGCATCCCTACACGGCCACGATCGAGAGCCTGCCTGCAACTCTGCCCGGACCCATTTATCTTCCAAAAGTTGGTTCGCAAACGAACCCGACCGAAGAAGACATACGCGAGTCACTGCGCAGGTTCATCGTCGAGTGGCGCACCCTGATCGGCGCGGAGCCAAATCAACTCTCTCTCGTGGAACGAGTCGACGAGCCATCAGGTGTCAAAGTTGCTCGCTACGAGCAGAGACCGTTTCGACATCCGCTGCGTGGAGGCTTTGGCACCCTCGTGATTCGTTTTCGAAATAACTGGCAGGTGGTCGGATTCTCCAGCAACTGCATTCCCAACGCCGAGCGTCTCCAGTCAACGCTGACTGGTTTGACGCCGCAGGTCACGGGCGAGCAGGCTGTCAATCATCTCAAAACGCAACCTGTTACTTTCGTGAACACAGCCAACCAACAGCAAACCATCTCACTGCCCGCGAACGCTACAGTCGAGGCACGGCAGTTAGTCGTTTACGCCCGCCCTGCAAAAGATCCGCCCAGCGGCCTGGAAATACGGCTCGCGTGGGAAATGGAAGTCACAAATGGCCCCGTTAAACAGGTCTATCTCGACGCAATTTCTAATGAAATAATTGCAACATCTTAGTGACGGTCCATAACACTTTCCTTACTTGACCACTGGACGGCAAAGCAGCATGCTAGGTTCAAATTCAAGGGGTATTTTGCGGAGTTCAGTTTATGCACAATTTCGATCCGACGAATAACATTTCATGGCAACTAGGACATCGCGGGAGAGTAGCAGTATTCATTGACGGTAATAACCTTTTCCATGCCGCTCGCTTTCACAACATCGACATCGATTACAACAAACTGCTTCGTGTGTTGTTGGGTGACGGGCGGCTGCTGCGGGCCTTTTTCTACACGGGCGTCGACGTGGGCGCCGAGCGCCAACAAGGTTTTCTCCTGTGGATGCGTCGCAACGGTTTTCGGGTCATTCAAAAGGAGCTGAAAACGTTTTACGACGGTACACGGAAAGCGAACCTTGATGTTGAGATTGCCGTAGACATGCTGTCGCTTGCTGGTCGTTACGACACGGCGGTCCTCGTCTCCGGCGATGAAGATTTTGTGTACGCAGTCAATGCGGTTGCTTACAAGGGATGTCGCGTGGAGATTGCGGGGTTCCGCTCAAACACAGCGCCGAAACTGATCGATGTGTCTGATTATTTCATCGATCTCGGCGAGATTGCTGACAAAGTGCGCAAGGAGATTTCGCACGGAACGCGGTATGATGAGCGCGACTTGCACTGTCCGATGCCTCCGCAATATCTGCAGGATCAGCTGGAAATGCAGAAATCGCAGCCGCCTGACGGTTACGAGCACGCGATGCGCGTGGTGATTGAAACCGGGATCGACGAGGAAGCTGCGGAGTTTGACGCAGCGACGGAGTTCATCAGGATCACTGACGAGCATTAGCCGCTAACTAATGAAAATCTTCACCGTTCAGGAAGCAAACGCGCTCCTTCCCAACGTTCGAACGATCGTTGGGAAGATTCAGCGCGCGCACCGAAGGCTCTCCAGGTATCGTGACGACGCGAAGAAAGCCGCGGAGGCAGCGGAACGAGGCGGCGGTGGAATCGGCAACGGTGTTGCTTACGCCGGAGTTCTGACAGAACTGACCACGCAACTCACGGAACTGGAAGAGCTGGGCGTCCAACTCAAAGACTTCGAGCGCGGCCTCGTCGATTTTCCCTCACTACGCGACGGGCGCGTCGTGTTGCTCTGCTGGCAACTCGGCGAGGGCGACGAACTCGAGTGGTGGCACGACGTGGATGCGGGCTTCGCGGGAAGAACTCCGCTTTAGCCACTGATTAACACGGATAACTCCAACGCCTTCTTAATTTCTCATTGACCACTTAAAGTTATTCTTGTAGTATGCGGCCTCGAACATGGACTTAGCCCCCAACGATTCGACTCGGCCCACTGAAAAGAGATCAACGCTCATTGAGTTTCCCGGTGTTTCCCGAAACTCGATGCCGGAGTGGCGCAAAGAGTTGAGCGAAAAAGTGCGCGAAGTGCAGGAGAAACGCGCACGGGAAGCCGCTCGTGAGGCAGCCGAAGCTGAGCTAAAACGGGCAGAGGCCGCGATTAACCCACCGCAATTGGAATTACTGCCGCCTGCGCAAATGCCGGCCATGAATCCCCTCGTCGCTGCCGCGCTCAAACGAATCGAAAGAGCGCACCAGCCTGCGCCATCAGAAAATCGTCAACCACACAGCACGTTGGCGACTGCGGTTGCGTATGCGCCCGAGCGTGAAGACAACGACATCAGCGAACCGGTTCCTTCAGAACCGCAACTCGCGATTGAGCCGGAGATTCCCGTCGCTGAACCCGTGGTTACAGTCGAGAAAACGCATCATCTCGCAGTCGTACCAGTGAGCGAGCCTGTTGCCTTGAAAGTTGAACCACCGAAGCCTGTGAGACGTCTGATCATCGATGAGGATCCGGCACTCAACTATCTCGACGCGATCTCGAAAACTGTTTGCGTTGATGATATGGACCGGCGCAGCGCGTCTCCATTTCGTCGCCTCGTGTGTGCAGTCCTCGATTTGATCTTCTGCGCGATGTTGAGCTCACCGATTGCGGCCGCGATGTATCTGACCGGCAGCAATCTGCAAGACTTGCGAGTGATCGCGG
Organism: Pyrinomonadaceae bacterium; assembly: GCA_036745095.1. Taxonomy (GTDB): domain Bacteria; phylum Acidobacteriota; class Blastocatellia; order Pyrinomonadales; family Pyrinomonadaceae; genus PSRF01. The sequence continues at coordinate 14,572 of DAIOGT010000089.1, read as the reverse complement.
TCCTCGCGGGAAGTGGAATCGTCGTGACGTTTCTCTATCTCACGCTGTTGACTGCATTGACGGGTCGCACGTGGGCCATGCGCCTGCTCTCAATGCGTGTGATCGACATGAAGACTGGTTTGATTCCGACTGGTGGGCAGTCAATCGGCCGGTCATTTTTCTACCTGATATCGCTGGCAACGGTCGTTGGAATTTTCTTCGCGCTTATTAGCCGCGAAGGGTATACGGTCCACGATCGCTTCACACGCACCGCCGTAGTCACCACCTAAATTGCATTACAAAATTATTCAGCTTGTTGTAGCAGAGCTTTGTGACGCTCTGACGGGACGGTTTGTCGGCAAAATCTACCAGCTCACGCCGCTTTCGTTTGCAATCGACTTTGGTTTGCGCGGTGAATTTCTCTTAATCGACGCCGATCCCGGAAATCCCCGTCTTTATCTGATTCATCGTCGTACAAGAGATCTGGAGAAGCAGTCGGTCGGGCTGAATGCGTTTGGACAGTTGCTGCGGTCAAAGCTGAGTGGTGCGCATTTGCTTGACGTCGCCAAAGATCCTCTCGATCGAATCGTGCGGCTGACTTTCCGCAAGGAAGATGAGTCGGGTGCGATAATTTTTCAAAGGCTCGTTATTCAGCTCACCGGGCGGACCGCTGACATTTTCTTGCTCGACGAACTGAATCGCATCGTCGCTGGTTTGCGTGACCACGCACAAACGAGGGTAAATCAATTCTACAGCCCGCCGCCTCGTCCGCTGAAACAGTCTGCAGAAGTGTTACAGCTTGAGGCCGGACCACCATCAGCTCAGCTCGATAGACACTTCACAGCGATCGACGCCGCGAAGTCATTTGATGCGAAGGCCAGGGCGATGCGGTCGCGCCTGGCGAAGTCAATCCGACAGCAACGCACGTTGAGAGACAATTTGGAGAAGGATCTTGTACGACATGGTAATCCGGAAGAACACAAGCGGACTGGAGACCTGTTGCTGGCAAATATCGCTACCGCCGTGCGTGATGGAAACAAAGTCAGAGTAAGCGATTACTACGCTGACGGCGCGCCAACAATTGAGATCGAAGTCGATGAGAATCGCTCGCTTCAGGATGAAGCAGCAGCGCGGTTTAAGCAGTATACAAAAGCGAAGCGAGCAGCGGAGGAAATTGCCGAACGCCTCAAGCAGATCGATCGCGAAACGGAAAACCTCCAACGGCGTTTACAACGGCTCGACGCGATCATTCAGGCGCGCGACGAAGCGGAGTTGGATAGTTTTGAGAAACCGGCGCCTGCACCTCGCGTTGGGCAGAAGAAGTCTGCGAAGCCAGAAAAGATCAGCGGCGTACGGCGGTACCTTTCAACTGATGGGTACGAAATCCTTGTCGGGCGCGCCGCACGCGATAACGATAATCTGACTTTTCGCGTGGCCCAACCGAACGATCTCTGGATGCATGCCGGTGATTATCCCGGCTCGCACGTCGTCGTGCGCAATCCGACGCGCAAGGAGATTCCGCAGCGGACGGTGATCGAGGCGGCTCAACTTGCTGGACGCTTCAGCCAGGCGAGTGAAGATTCGAAGGTCGTCATTCACTACACGGAGAGAAAGTTTTTGTCGAAGCCGAAAGGCGCCGCGCCTGGGTTGGTGCGCCTCTCTCGCTTCCGCTCCATCACCGTCGAGCCCAAAGAATCCGTGCCACGGCTCTAATCCGCGTTCCGAGTTCAATCCGCGTTCTGAATTCAATCCGCGTTCTGATTTCAACCTCTTGGAGTTTTAGCCCAGAGAACCCCGCAACACAAGCTGAAGCTTGAACTCTGAACTGGTATCCTCAGCACCATGCAAACAAAGTCCGACGAGCTCTTCGCGACTGCTCAAAACCTGATCCCCGGTGGTGTCAATTCGCCTGTTCGCGCCTTTCGCGGCGTCGGCGGTACACCGCGATTCATACGCTCGGCAGGCGGCGCCACCATCACCGATGTCGACGGCAACACCTATATCGACTACGTCGGCTCGTGGGGACCGATGATCCTCGGTCACGCTGATCCAGAAGTCGTCGCGGCCGTGCAGGAAGTCGCCGCCGGGGGCACGAGTTTCGGAGCACCAACCGAGCTCGAAGTCCAGCTTGCGCAGGAAGTGATCGCTGCTGTTCCATCGATCGAAATGGTGCGGATGGTGAGCAGCGGCACCGAAGCAACGATGTCAGCCATTCGCCTCGCCCGCGGCGTAACCGGCCGGACGAAGCTCATAAAATTTGAAGGTTGCTATCACGGACACGCCGACAGTTTGCTCGTGAAAGCCGGCTCGGGTGTCGCGACACTCGGACTGCCCGATAGTCCCGGGGTTCCTGTCGCGCTCGCGCAAAACACGCTTACACTTCCCTTCAATAGTATTTTCGCGCTTGAAGAAGCCTTTGCAGAACACAGTGACATCGCGGCAGTTATTATCGAGCCCGTAGTCGGCAACATGGGATGCGTGCCGCCTCATGACGGCTACCTCGAAGCCGTGCGCAAACTCACTCGCGACAATGGCGCCCTACTGATTTTTGACGAAGTAATGACGGGCTTTCGTCTCGCTCGTGGCGGCGCCCAGGAGCGCTACGGCATCACTCCTGACATCACGACGCTCGGAAAGATCATCGGCGGTGGTCTGCCGGTCGGGGCGTACGGTGGCAGTCGCGAGATTATGAACAACATCGCCCCCGCGGGTGCGATTTACCAGGCGGGAACCCTTTCGGGAAATCCATTGTCCATGACGGCCGGCCTCGTCACGTTGCGACGTTTGCGAGACAAGTCTATTTACGATCGACTGGAAGCGTCGAGCAGTAAGTTGTGCGAAGGACTGGCGGACGCTGCGGGAGAAGCCGGAGTGAAGACGGTGACAAACCGAGTCGGTTCGATGTGGACCAGCTTCTTTACGGACGAGCCGGTGGTTGATTGGGATAGTGCGAATAAATGCGATCGGCAGCGCTATGGAAAGTTCTTTCATGCGATGCTGGGGGAAGGTGTTTATCTCGCGCCATCACAGTTCGAGGCCGCGTTTGTGAGCCTGGCCCACACTGACGAAATCATCGAGCAAACTATTGAGGCAGGGAGAAAAGCAATAACGCAGATTAACGCGGATTGATAATGGATTTAGACTGGCAGGTCGATGCGGAATTGCGAGCCCTTGCCGACTTCGCTGTCGACGCTGATCCTACCACCGTGCTGCTCGACGATCTGTTTCACGATCGCCAACCCCAGCCCGGTCCCGCGCTTCTTCGTGGAGAAGAACGGTTCAAAGATCCGATCGCGCGTGGCCTTATCCATTCCCTTGCCATGGTCCGCGATTGTGATGCGCGCGTAACTGCGTGGCGGCTGCCCATCGCCGTTCGACTCCGGCGCGAGCAACTCCGTCGAGATCAGCACCTCTGAATTCTCCTGGCTTGCATCGACAGCGTTCGCGATCACGTTCACAAACACCTGTCGCAACTGGTAGGGATCCCACTGTCCGACAATCGAGGTCTCCGTAAACTGCTTCTCGACGTTCGTGTTCTTTTCGACGATCCTCTCGGAAACGAGGTCGATACTGCGCTCGAGAGATTCGTGCAGATCGACGATAGCTCGCTCGAGCTCTTTCTGCCGCGAAAACTGCGTCACGTCGACGACAAGTTTATTGAGATGCTTGATGCCGCGCTCGACGAGCTCGATCGTGTTGAGCGCATCCGGATCCGAAACGCTGTCGCGAAGCATTGAGACACCGAGACGAATGCTGCCAAGCGGATTGCGAATCTCGTGTGCGACTTGAGTCGTAGCCTGGCCCACAGCGGCGAGTGATTCGCTGCGACGCAAAGTGCGCTCAGACTCGGCGGCTTCCGTGGCATCAACGAGCGTCACGATCTGTCCGCGATTGCCGTTGATAGCTAGTGGAGACGAATAGACGTCGAACGCTTTGTCTTCCTCTTCCACGCGCGCTATCTGCCGGCCGTGATAGGTGTTCTTTGTGACGCGAATCGAGGTCACCGTCTCCAACATCGTCATCGCGTCGTCTGGTCCGAGTTTTTCGAGGACAGATGCACCGATGCTGGCATTCGGAAAAATCGTGAAGAATGCCGCGTTCGCGCTGCGTATACGATCCTCTTCGTCGATCGCAGCAACGGCACTCACCATTCCTTCAAGCAGTTGCGTTGCAAAGGTGCGTTCCCGGCGCGTTTCTAAAACACTCCGACGCATTTCGCTAAAATGTCGCTGAACTTGCCAGATTGTTCCAGTTGCTACGAGTGCGCCGACAAGGAGCGCAATCGTGATCAAAGCGCGAATTGATTTGTTGGAGACCTGGTAAAATGACACCATTTCTGCATCGACATCGTCATATGCAAATTGCGCTGCTTCCGTAAAAACATTTACTTCATTCTGAACGTGACGGAACTTCGGAAACCCGTCCTGGCTATAGCTACGCACGTCCTTAGTAAGATCAATGTACGATTGAACATCTAATTGGAAATCATTCCAACGCTGTAGCCATTTCTGCCGCTTCTCCTCATCAAGCGAAGGAGGAGCCGGAGGCGGAGGTCCTAATCGCGCCAATGCATTTCCAGCCTCGGCTCTCGCTTCATCTAACCTAATGTGTAGCGGTGGCGTAATTTGGCGGCTCGATTCCGAAACATCTCGTAAACGGGCCTCACTTTCAAGTTTGGTAAGTTGAAGCCGAAGTTCCAGTAACCTGTTAAGGCGAGTCGAATAACCCTGCGTAACCAGCCGGGCATTGGACGCAACAGCACCCAATTGCCGTGCGCTTTGCAGACCTAATACCAAAATAACGGCGAGCAGCAGGAGGAAACCGACAACCAGCGGCGTGAGCGCAGGTGAATATCCACGAAATCGTTCGGCGAAGCCGGTTCTACCCGACGAAGCCTCGGAAGGCGCCTTTCGATAAACGACTTCGGGATGTTTGTTCGGCGCGGGCTTCATACAATTTGCTCTACGGCTTCGCGTCCATCCAATTGTCGCCTACGCCCACATCAGCCACAAGCGGAACGTCGAGCGAAACTGCCGTTTCCATCTCGTGCCTCAAAATATCGCTGACTTTCGTCACCTCTTTTTCGGGCACCTCCACGAGCAGCTCATCGTGCACCTGCATCAACAACCGCGACTCGAGCCCCGCACGCTTGAACTCCTCATCGACCTTCAACATGGCGATCTTCACGATATCACTTGCCGTGCCCTGTATCGGCATATTAATCGCTTCGCGCTCGGCCGCCTTACGAATGTTTGCGTTACGATCCGCAATTCCCTGAAGCGGCCTGATGCGACCGTAAAGCGATCTTACGTACCCGTGCTCGCGAGCACGGATCGGAATCTCCTCCATGTAACGGCGCACGCCTTTGTAGGTATTGTAGTAGTCCTCAATGACTTTCTTTGCTTCCGCACGCGAAATTCCCACGCGCTGCGACAACCCCCACGGCTCGATCGCATACGCGATCGCAAAGTTTACAATTTTCGCAAACCGGCGCGCTTCTTTAAGCTCCTCATCGGTCCTCGCGCCAAAGACAAGCCGCGCCGTACGCGCATGGATGTCCTCGCCTTTCTGAAACGCTTCGAGCATCACGGGATCCTGAGTGATGTGGGCCAACAACCGCAACTCGAGCTGCGAATAATCGGCGGAGATGATCTTGTTTCCCTTGTCAGCAACAAAAGCACGGCGAATACGTCGCCCCATCTCGCTGCGGATGGGAATGTTCTGTAGGTTCGGATCACTCGAAGACAGTCGTCCGGTCGCGGCTACGGTCTGATTAAGCTGGCAGTGAATCCGCCCATCGGTTGCGATCTGGTGCGGCAACGCGTCCGTGTAAACGCTCTTCAGCTTGTCGAGCTCGCGATACTCGATAATCAGCCGCGGCAATTCAAACTGCTGCGCCAACTCTTCCAACACGGCTTTGCTCGTCGAGATGCGGCCGGTTGAAGTCTTGCGCCCGATGTCGATATGCAGATCTGAAAGCACTTCGCCAACCTGCTTTGGCGAACCGATATTAAACTCGCGTCCAGCCAGTTGATAGATTTGGATCGTGAGCTTGTGGAGCTCCTGTCCGATATAGCTCGAAAGATCCGCGAGCACTTTCGGATCGACTTTCAGCCCGGCGCGCTCCATGCGATAGAGCAACGGCGCGAGCGGAAGTTCAATTTCGAGGTAGATCGTTTCGAGTTTCTTGTCGAGTATTCGCTTGTGAAGGACGTCAGCCGTCTGCGCCGTCAGGTCCGCGGCAACAACCGTCTGCCACGCTGTATCGGGCCAATTCGCCGCCGCTGTGCTGCTGTTGTCAACATTCAACGCTTCGCGGGCGAGATCGTTGAGCTCATATTTACTACGAGTCGGATCGAGGAGGTAGGCCGCGAGGTACGTATCGTCTTTTACGCCTTCGAGCGTGATGTTGAAACGATCCAGCAGTCCGACTGCACGTTTCACATCGTGTATCGACTTCTCGATCAAACCGTTCGACAACACATCGCGCAGCGCGTTAATCGCAGTATCAACGCCGCCCGAAAATCTTTCGAGATCGATATAGCCTGCGACTCCGGGCTTCGTCGCAAAAGCGATTCCGCGTGTCGCCTGCAGTTCAGTAAAACACTCCTGCTCGCCTGTTCCCGCCGGTGTCGAATCAGCCACCGCGACGCCGACGCTTTCCGCATCGAAAAGCGTGCGAACGAGATTGTCGAGATCGCTCTTCGTCTGCACGATCTTGTAGTTGCGTGCAGCTTCGGCTGTGGCGGGTCGCTGGACTGCCGCATCAGCGTAGTCTTTCATGAGATTCACGAATTCCAGCTCGTGAAAAAGCTCGTAAGCCGCCGCTCGATCGGACGGACGCGATTTGATCTCGTCAAGATTCAGAGGCATGTCGAGATCGCAGCGAATGCGCGCCAGCTCGCGTGACTGCCGGATCAGATCCGCGTTGTCACGCAACGACTCGCGGTAAGTCTTGTGCTTCACTGACTCCCAATTCGCCAGTGCGGCTTCGATCGAGCCAAACTGCTGAATGATCTGGACAGCGCCTTTCGAACCAATACCCGGCGCGCCCGGGATGTTGTCGATCGAATCGCCCATGAGTCCCAGCAGATCGACCAGCTTGTCAGCCGGCACACCAAACTTGTTTTCGACCCACGCTTCATCGCACCACTCGATTGGCGGAACAGGCTCTTTGCGTTTCACCACCTGTGAGTTTTGTCGCATGCAGATGACATATGGATCGCGAACGAGCTGGCACATGTCTTTGTCATTCGACACGATGACCGCCTGCATCTTCTTTTCGGCAACTTGCTGCGCGAGCGTGCCGATCACGTCGTCGGCTTCATATCCGGGATAGTTGATCGTGGGAATGTTGAGCACTTCGCAGAGCCGGAAAATGTACGGCATCTGCTTGGAGAGATCGTCCGGCATCTCGAGCCGGTTTGCCTTGTAGTCGGCAAACGTCTCGTGTCGAAAAGTCTTCTCGCGTGACTCGAAAATCGCGGCAATGTAGTCAGGTTTCTCTTCACGCAGAAGCTTGAGCAGCATGTTGGTGAAGATGTAGACGGCTTGGGTTACGAAGCCCTGCGAAGTCGCGAGTGGCGCGGCGCGATTCTGCATCGGCGCGAAAAACGCACGAAAGATGTGCGACATCGAGTCGATTAGAAAGACACGTTGAGGTCGCTCATTTTTTGCTACAGACTCTCTGGCAGGCATGTGAGGAGATCATAGTATATCGGCGTTATCTGTGGCTAATTCAGCCACGTGAATACGCACCGTTTCACCAAGAGTTTGCAGGTTATAACCACCTTCAAGACAGGAAACGAGCCTTCCCTTGCAACTATCATCCGCCCATTGTTTCAAAGCTCGCGTCATGTCGACGAAGTCCTCGTCCGTGAGACGTAACTGGCCGAGCGGATCGCCAAGGTGGGAATCGAAGCCGGCCGAGATAATTATCAGGTCTGGACTAAAATTCGCCGACATCTCCTCCAGTGCTGCTTCAAATGCCCGCTTGTGTTCCGCCGCCGGTGTGGCCGCACGCAAAGGAAGATTCAACGTGTAACCCAGTCCTCGCCCGGTTCCCTTCTCTCCGCGCGACCCCGTTCCGGGATACCACGGATACTGGTGCGCCGAGAAAAAGTAAACGGTCGGATCGTCGTAAAAGATTCCCTGCGTGCCGTTGCCGTGATGCACGTCCCAATCGATAATCGCGACCTTATCGATCTCCTTATACTTTTGCTGCGCATAACGTGCCGCCACGGCGACGTTGTTGAACAAACAAAAGCCCATCGCGCGTTCTTCAGTCGCGTGATGGCCAGGCGGGCGAACTGGCACAAACGCGTTCTTCACCTCACCCGACATGATCAAGTCGATTGCCTGGCACGGAGCACCGGCCGCGCGTCTCGCGGCATCGAGCGAACGCATTGAAACGATCGTGTCACCGTCGAGATAACCGAGACCTTCGCTGACGACTTTCTCGACGAGCCGGTAGAGCTGCGGCGAATGGGCGGCTTGAATATCACCGCGTGGCGCTTCCCGCGCCTCGACTTCCTGGAGCCTGGGCCACAGGTCGGTGTCTCCACGCAGCGCGTTCATCACGACGGTGTAGCGTGAAGGATTTTCAGGGTGCCCCGGACCGGTGTCGTGTTCGCGAAAGACTGGATGGTGAACGATTGCTGTTGTCATGTGCGTAGATTAAGGACAAATTACCAACTACCCATCACAAGTACAAACGTTGAGAGTTCAGCAACACAAGCTAACGCCGCGCTCGCGTTGAAGCGTACGAATTCGAAACGAGCGGCACCGTTGCGAGATTCACGCCTGACTCAAGCTAATACTCAATTGACTCGGTCATTCTGCACCTTCTTCAACCAACTCCTAGGTTTACGAGTGAGGAATAGTGTTTGCCAATGCGAAGGGTAAGACCAAGGTCAGTATGAAGATCATAGGGAATCCAGCGGGGAGGTAAGTTATGAAACGATTACTGGCATTACTAATCGTATGGACCTTGCTCGTCGTCACCGGAACGCTGGTGTCAGCAGACGGTCAAACACGGAATAATTTCTTAATCTCGACACACTGTATCGAACAAACGGAGGGCAATGATGGCATACGATGAAGAAGAGGCAAGAAGAAGCCGAGTCGTAGTGGAAACACCAAACGAAAGACGTGAGGTCGTGCACACACAGGCGGTGCGAGACAACAGCGGCATCTCTGCGGGCATGGTCGGCGTACTCGTTGTGGTAGCGATTGCGTTGATAACGATGCTGGTCCTATTTTGGTTGAGCAGTCAGCCAGCGACCGACAACGCAAACCTGACGGCACAGCAGCCGCCGACGGTTGTGCAGCAGCCTGCGCCAGTACAACAACCTCCGGTGATTATTCAGCAACCGGCACCCGCTACACAGCCGGCGCCGATCGTGGTGACGCCGCCGGCCGGTGGCTCCACCTCTTCGACCATGCCGGCTGAAAGCGTAAACATCGACTCGACGCTGCAAACGGCCGTGGACAAGAAGCTTGCGGACGATCCGGAGATCTCAACGCTCGGCATTACGGCCAGTGTACTCAATGGCAAGGTGATGCTGTTGGGAACCGTGAAGACGGAAGAGATGAAAACCCGGATTGAACAGCTAGTGAAACAGGTGAAGGGCGTGAAGGCGGTCGATAATCAGATCAGTGTTATCGCTGAATAAAGAATCACTTGGGCCACAGATGGATACGAATCCATCTGTGGCTCAACGAAGTTTCGACGATTAATTGTCCTTGTTCACAATTCAGCACCAAACGTCTCTCTTCTCCATCCTCAAGGAACTCGACCGATTCAATCGGACCGCACTCAACATCTGTTTTCTGCAACGACTCAGCGTCAACACTTAACTCGGAAATCGCCATCCTCTCCGGGACGAGCCCCATCTCCATGTCGAGATAGATGTTCCAAACGAATCCAATGTCGAGTACTACGTACGCGGTTTCGTCGTGCACAAAATAACCGAGCGGCGTCGCATCAATCACGTGCGCGATGACGTGATCCTGGTGCTTGTTTGTCTCTGCCGTCGTCCAGGTCATCTTTAGATTTCAAACTCCATCAAACTCTTTGACTTTACTGCAGCGATCGCGGAGGAGATAAGTGAGCCGAGTCCGCCAAACACCACTGAGAGCGGCGCACCGATAAATCCAGCCACGACGCCTGCCTCCAGCTCGCCGAGTTGGGGGCCTCCCATGAAGAACATCATGTTAATCGAAGTCATACGCCCGCGCAGGTGGTTCGGCGTGACGAGTTGCCGGATCGTTTGTCGCAGGACCGTGCTGACTGTGTCTGCCGCACCTGTGACAATAAGCATTACCAACGAGAACCAGTACGCAGTCGAGATTCCGAATAGGGCTGTGGCCACGCCAAAAACCGCAACCGAAGCGACTACCAACCTGCCTTGACGGCGCAGTGTTCCGAGTCGTGCCAACACGAGTGCCGTTAAAACTGATCCGATCGCGGGGGCCGCAGCCAGGAAACCGTAGCCCCGCGCGCCAACGTGCAGACGTTCCTGCGCGAAAATCGGGAGCAGCAAAGTTGCCGAAGCAAAGAACGTCGCGAGGAAGTCGAGCGTCATCGTCTGCACGATAATGGGCGTGTGCCACACGAATCGCAGTCCTTCTTTGAGTGCGGCAAAACTCAAAGCATCTCTGCGGTTGCTCTGTAGTTCAGGGTTGCCACTCGTTTTCATCGCGACTAAAGCTGCGATCACCGCAAGAAACGAGACGGCGTTTACACCGTAAATCACGGCCGGTCCGGTTTCGGCCAACATGAGGCCGGCTACCGCCGGGCCCGCAATCGTAGCGACGTTGAAAACCATGATGCCAAGGCTAACGGCGTTCGGAAAGTCTTCAACAGGCACGAGTGTCGGCATTAACGCCTGGCGTGCAGGAACGTCGAAGGCAGAAGCCGCCGACGCAATTCCACTGAGCACGTAAATGGGCCAAACACTCTCCACGCCGGCAATCGTGCCTGCAGTCAGCAGTGCTGCACTCACGAGCATGATCGTCTGCGTCACCATCATCAAACGTTTTCGATCGATTGCATCTGCAACGACGCCGCCTGCAAGCGAGCAAAGAATGATCGGAACGCCGCGAAAGAGTCCAATGAGGCCGAGAGCAAATGCGGACTTCGTGAGGAGGTAAACGTGCCAGTTAATCGCGACAAACTGCATCTGCGACCCAGTCACAGACACAATCTGGCCTAGCCAAAGAAGCCGAAAATCGCGGTGACGTAAAGCAGCAAACGCGGAATTACTGGAAGAACTCACGTATCGCCGTAGGATTCGTTCAACTTGCGAAAATGGTAGGCCATCGCCGCATGACGCAGTAACTCAACCATACGGTCGTGATGTTTGTGTGCGGCTTGGATAAAGAAACGCCAGAACTCGCGACGCTCAGCGTCAACGACGCCCAGCTTGAAGGCGATTCGCACGAAAGCTTTCAGCGCTCGTAAGCCGTGATACTGGTGCGCTTCAGGAAAATCCTGCGGCGTGCGTTGCAACGACTCCAGCGCGCGCCGGTAGTATTCGCTGGGCTTGTAAATCGTGCGCATGATTTGTTGATAACCATTGATGAGTTTGTCAACGTCCATCTTGGGAATGAAGTTGACGGTGGCTATCGTGTTGTTTCCCGTTGCATCTGATCCCAGCAGCCGGCCCTCGCGTTCGAGTCGCTTCCAGAGCTGTGTGTCGGGGAGTGCGTTCAGCATTCCCACCATCGCCATTGGGATCGCGCTTTCACGAATGAACTCGATCTGACGTTCGAAGATGTCTTCCGGATCGTTGTCAAAGCCGACGATGAAGCCGGCCATCACTTCCATTCCGTGACTCTGTATCTTGCGGACCGAATCAAGCAGGTTGCCGCGATTTTGCGACTTCTGCGCCTCTTTCAAACTTTCTTCGACAGGAGTCTCGATACCCAGAAATACGCGACGAAAACCGGCGTCTTTCATTGCAGTCAACAAGTCATCGTCGTCGGCCAGGTTCACGCTTGCTTCCGTCAACAACGAAAACGGAAATCCGTTCTTTCGTTGCCACGCGATCAGGTCGGGCAGGAGCAGCCTGACGTTCTTCTTGTTCCCGATAAAATTGTCGTCAACGATGAACAGTGGGCCACGCCAGCCGAGTTCTTTCAACGCATCAAACTCGGCAAGCATCTGCTGGTTGCTCTTCGTGCGCGGCGAGCGACCGTAGATCTCGATGATGTCGCAGAACTCGCACGAGAACGGACAGCCGCGTGAGTACTGAACAGACATGTTGCTATATCGTTTGAGATTGACGAGACCGAAGTCAGGGACCGGCGACAAAGCTAACGGCGGACGCTCCGGTGCTTTGTAGGTGCGTTTGGCGTCGCCGTGCTCGAGGTCTTTGAAGAACTGTGGAAGCGTCGTTTCTGCTTCACCCTGGAAAATGTGGTCGGCGTCAGGAAGCTCTTCGATGGTGCTGGTGACATATGGTCCACCCAGCACGATCCGCTTACCTAGTTGTTTGCAACGTTTCACCGTTTCGTGCAGCGACTCCTTTTGGGCCAGCATGCCGGTGATGAAGATCATGTCGGCCCACTTGATGTGTGAGTCCTTCAATCGCTCGACGTTCAGATCAATCAGTCGCCGCTCGCAGGAACGAGGCAACAACCCGGAAACAGTCATTAGACTCAGCGGAGGAAAGACGCAGCGCTTACCTTCAAAAGGCAGCGCGTGTCGAAAACTCCAATATGTTTCGGGAAACTCTGGGTTGACCAGTAGGATCTTCATGGTATTGGTATAAACGATGTTCGATAAGAAACCAATTCAACCGGGTAATAATTGTGTAAATATAACGTGCTCGTCGCTCAAACTACAAAACAAGCCCAGTTTACGTGTTTGCGCCTTTGCGGGAGAAACATTGTGCTATAAAATCCGCTACTTAACTCACCTCGAGCTAACGAAAGGTACCACAGTCTTATGAAAACACAGCTTTCACGCGCACTTGCGGCTATTTTGATAGCACTGTTCTCCGTCTCACCCGCTTGGGCCACCTGCGGCGGCGGTGGTGGGGGCGGAACCGGCGGTGTCGGTGGCGGCAACCGGCCCGAAGGCCCGGCGCCTACCGTGTACAAAGTGCCGTGGAAGATGTGGGAAGCCCGCGCTGCCCCGCAAAAAGGTCTTGTTCTTTACTGGTTCCCGGCCAGCAACAATGAAATCAGGAAGTCGAGCCTGCTCGCATCGCGAATTCTCTCACTTTATTCCGCTCAATGCGTCGCGATGACAGTTGCTGACGCGAAGACGCCGGAATTGCAGCCGATAATCGGCGACTCCGCTGTGCCCGTTGCAGTCCTCGCGAGTGCTGACGGAACTCCAATCAAGAAGCTTGAAAACACCGGCGGCAAACTAAAAGTCGACCAGGTCGAGAAACTCCTCGAAGCTGAAATGAAGCAACGTGAGACCGCGCTCGACACACAGCTAAAAGACGCAAAAGAGAAAATCAAGGCGGGCGACAATCAGGGCGCGATCGCGGTTTTGAAACCGGTGGCCGAAGAGAAATGTTTGTTTCCCAAAAAAGCAAAAGACGCCGCGAAGGAATTGAAGAAGCTCGGCGTCGAAGAGATCGGCAACATTCCCGCCGCTCCGGTTCTGGATCGGGTGCAGAGCGCGCGCATTGAGGCCGTGCTCCGCAATGGTTTGCGAGCCGAAATCGCCGAGCGGTATATCACAGCGCTAAGGCTGTACCAGAAGGCGCATCAGATGGACCCGGCGGATCCAACTCCGCTTCGTTACATCGGAGAGCTTTATCGCCACCACACGGGCGAGTGGGACAAAGCAAGGACCACCTTCAACACGATTCTCAACATGCCTGCGGACGCGGTGGCACGAGCAGTCGCCCTTCACGGACTCGGCAAGATGACGATTCACGATGGCGAGTTTAAGAAAGGCCTGTCGCTGATGGAGCAGTCCGTAGCGGAGTATCCGCTCGCGCTCGCTTATCGCAATCTCGCAGTTTACTGGAACTCCGAAGGCGATCTCGTACAAGGCAATGCTTACACGCAAAAGGCGCTGGCACTCGATCCGAAGGACCCGTACAACCTCGTGTTTGCGGCAGTCTTCATGGCCGCTTCCGGAAATGGCGACGAGGCGCTGAAGATCGCACGCGCAAACCGCAACTTGCTGCCGGCTTCGTACAACCTCGCCGCGATTTACGCGCAGACCGGTCACCGGCGCGAAGCTCTCTCATTACTGCACCGGCACTTCTTCCGCTATGAGCGTTACCAGGCGGTTCGTGCGAAAGAGATGATGGAGGCGCGCGTCGATGCAGTGTTTGATTCGCTACGACAGGATTCAGCGTTCCTGGCACTGACGAGCGGCGCGGACGGTAAGCTCCAGATGCCGATGCGCAACATGACCGGTACGCAGAATCGTTAATGCAGACGGCTAGCCACGGATCTCCACACGTGAATGCGGATCGATCCGTATCTGTTAGTGGAAATCCGTGGCAAGTAATCATCGCATCAGCGGTCGGTACCATGATCGAGTGGTACGACTTTTATATCTTTGGCAGTCTCGCCGTAACGATCGCACCGCTCTTCTACCCTGAAGGTAACAACACAC
>DAIOGT010000088.1:0-17844 GCA_036745095.1 Pyrinomonadaceae bacterium | reverse complement strand
ACCGGCGACCTTCTAATTACGAATCAGACGCTCTACCAACTGAGCTAAGCCGGCTAAGGCGTGAATTATCTGATGCGCGTACGCAGTTGCAATATACGAATGCCGTGTTTGCAGTGTCAAGTTAGACAGATTGAACAAACAGGAGAGATCAGATGCCTAAGGATGCGACCAAAAATATAGACAGATACAAAATTCGTGGTGGACAGCTCAACGAGTTTGAATATACCCAAAATCAGAAAGCAGTCGCTGAAAACAAACCACAAGGCCGTGGCAAATTAATCCCCGGAACGCCGCCCGAAGACGCGGCTGCCAACGCGCAACTGCAGGTCAAAGCAACAACCAGCAAAGCTACAAAGACGACAAAGAGCACAAAAACCACCAAGAGCGCGAGAGCCACCAAACCAACGAAAGCACGCAAAGCCGTGAAGAGCGCGAAAGCAACCAAACCAACGAAAGCTCGCAAAGCCGCGAAGAGCACGAAAAAGGCGAAAGTAACTTCGACTAAAGGCGCCAGCGCGAAGAAGCTGGCCGCGCGCAAAGCGGCGGCGAAGAAGTAAGACTATTTTTTATGTTCCCCCGATCTCGATGCCTCCTCGTCGTACTGTTGCTTTTAGCAATTGCGGCGCCAGCGTTGGCACAGAAGAAGCTTCCTTCCGCCGAGAAGATCGTTAACAACTATCTCAAAGCGATCGGCGGAAAGAAGTCTACCAGCGCGCTGAAAGACGCAACTTACGAATGGATCATCCACTTCAACGGCGAGCCATTCGGCACCGCGCGCACTTACCGAAAGGCGCCTGCGTCGGAACGTTGGGAACTCACCTTCGGCAACGGCCAGATCGTTTCAGCGACCAACACGCGCTCAGCATGGGAGCTCGGTCTCGACAAACACTTGCGCACGCTGACTGGTCCAGAAAGCGCCGCCGCGAAGCTGCGTGCCTCGCTCGACTCGTCACGCCTGGTGAATTTCAAAAAGTCGAACGTACTCGCGCGCGTTGTGTCGCTTGGTGATCTCGGCTCCGAGCCGGCGTACATCGTAGAGTTCTCGACACGCAGCGGCGCTAGATTTCAGTATTACTTCAGTGTGAAAACGTCGCTCATCACTAAGATCACTGGCGATGTACGAAACACTCGAGTTCTGTTTGACGATTACCGTCCGCAACGCGGCATCCTCGAACCTCATCGCGTTCGCATGAACCTCGACGGTTCCGGCGAGCTGACGCTCCTTTTGCAAAGCGTAAAGTACGACACCGGTATCGACGATCGCGTTTTCGATCCTCCGGCGGCGAGCGAGAGCCTCGACGTTGCCGCATTGCTACGCGAAGTCGGTGAAAACCAGGATGAACTCGAGAACCGCGTTTCAGAATTCGCGTTCAAGCAAACTGAAACCGATCGCGAGATCAACAGCAAGGGCGAGCTAAAGAAGGAGACCGTCAAGGTTTATGAAGTTTATCCGCTGCCGAATCGCCAGCCGGTGGAGAAGTTGATCAGCGAGAACGGCGTGCCACTTTCACCCGAACGCGCAGCCAAAGAAGATCGACGTGTGCAGGAGGAGTTTGCGAAAGCTGAGCGTGAAAAAGAGAAAGACGAGAAGAAGGTGGCCCAACGCCGCGCCGAGCGCGAGAAAAAGAAAGCGGCGGGCGATGACTCAACTGATATCTCTGGGTTTTTAAGAGCGTGCGAGTTTGTGTCGCCGCGTCGTGAGATACTCGGAGGTCGCGAGACGATCGTTTTTGATTTTCGTCCGAAGCCGGGATTCAAGCCGAAGAATCGTGAGGAGAGCTTGATCGCGAAGCTGATCGGCGTTGTGTGGATTGATCCGGTCGATAAGCAGGTTATCAGGTTGGAAGCTCGACTGGCGGAAGGATTCAAGATGGCCGGCGGGTTGCTTGTTTCACTCAAGCCTGGAGCGGCCCTCGTGATGGAGCAGACGCGGATGGTCCAAGGTGTCTGGCTGCCGAAGTTTGCGCAGATCAATCTGTCGGTGAAGGTTTTGTTGTTTGGCGGTGGTGATTTCAACAAGACGATCGAGTGGAGTGAATACAGGCATTTCGCGGGTGATGTGAAGGATTACAAAATCGATACGCCAATCAAACCCTGAACGCGGATCCGGCGGAATAAAAACGATGAACGCGGAAAAGATAAATGTTATTGGGGGTGGGCTAGCTGGGGTTGAGGCGGCGTGGCAGGCGGCGCGGCTTGGCGCCCAGATTAATCTTTACGAGATGAGGCCGGAGAAAAAGACGCCTGCCCATCGTACGGACAAGCTCGCGGAAATTGTTTGTTCCAATTCGCTGAAGTCGGATGAGCCTGGCACCGCGTCTTATTTATTAAAGGAGGAATTGAGACAGGGTGATTCGCTCGTATTGGCGGTCGCTGCGGAAACGCGCGTGCCTGCAGGCGCGGCGCTCGCAGTCGATCGCGAAAAGTTTGCTGAACTGATCACCGAACGCATTGCAAACGAGCCGCGCATCCATTTGATCCGCGAAGAAGTGACGACGATTCCCGAAGACGAGATCTCGATCATTGCCACCGGACCGCTTTCGTCTGACGCCCTCACAACCGAGATCATGAAGTTGACCGGCAGCGATCAAATGTACTTCTACGATGCGATCGCTCCGATCGTCGCCGCTGACTCGATCGATACGACAGTCGCCTTTCGCGCCGCGCGTTACGACAAAGGCGGCGACGACTATCTCAACTGCCCGTTCGATGAAGAGCAGTACGCGCGTTTCTATTCGGAGTTGTTGGAAGCGAAGAGCGTCCCGCTCCAACGTTTTGAAGAGACGCGCTGGTTCGAAGCGTGCTTGCCGATCGAGGAACTGGCGCGGCGCGGCGTCGATACGCTTCGTTTCGGACCGATGAAGCCCGTCGGATTGCGCGATCCGCGAACCGGTCGCGAGCCTTACGCCGCCGTGCAGTTGCGGCAGGAAAATTTAATGGCTGACGCATACAGCCTCGTGGGCTTCCAGAATCATCTACGCTACGGCGAACAAGCGCGAGTGTTGCGGCTGATTCCCGGACTGCTGAACGCCGAGTTTCTCCAGTTTGGGCAGATTCATCGCAACACGTACATCTGTTCACCGCGGGTGCTGCGGGCAACGATGCAGATGCGCGAGCGTCCCAACCTGTTTTTCGCTGGACAGATTACGGGAGTTGAAGGTTACGTCGAGTCGGTGGCGATGGGCTGGCTCGCTGGGGTTAATGCGGCACGGCTCGCTGCGGGCGCAGAGTTACTGGAAGCTCCGGCCGGCAGTGCAACCGGAGCCCTGGCGCATTACGTTTCGCACGCCGATGCAAAAAACTTCCAGCCGGTCAACATCACTTTCGCGCTTTTACCTCCTCTTCCCGAACTTGCACGCCGCAAGGCACGTAGAAAGCGCGAACGTCGGGAGTTGCAAGTCGAATTCGCCTTGAAAGAATGGGCACAGTGGCTCGAACGAAATCACAGCAGACGAGAGATCGCACAGGCCGGCTGAAGCGTCGGTTCGTAGCGATCGTCATCGGACTCTTCTTCCTTTGCACGAGTGTGTCTGCGCCGGCTCAATCAGGGAGACGCAAGGAACCCGGCAAGCCCACTAAGTCGAGGCCCGGACCGATTGCAGATCCTGATAGAGGAACCCCTTCGTCACCCAACCGACCTTCGAAAGCGACTGATGAAATTGATTCGGAAGACATCGTACGGATCAGCTCGAACCTCGTGCCCATTCCGGTTTCTGTTGTTGATAAGCGTGGCAATGCGATTCTAAATCTGCAGTTGGATGATTTTGAGCTTCGCGTTGATGGTGAGCTCCGGCCGCTCAGTGATTTAACACGATCGGAAACGAGCGTGCGTCTGGCGATGCTTTTCGATAACAGTGCCAGTCTCGACGCTGCTCGTGAGTTTGAAAAGCAGGCGGCGATGCGTTTCTTCAGGAAAGTTCTACGACCGAAAGACGAAGCTGCAATTTATTCGATCGAAACGGACAGCTATCTGGTCCAACCTCTGACCAATGACATTTCGCGTCTTGAGCACACGATCGCAACGTTTGGAAGACCGGAAGGTGGCACATCGCTCTTCGATGCGGTCATCAGTGCTGCCGCCTACCTGCGACCGTATAGCGGACGCAAGGTTGTAGTGATCGTTTCTGACGGCATTGAGACGACAAGCAGGAACTCCGATTTCGATCATGTCATGCAGCGGGTGCTCGCCGACGACTGCCAGATCTACGTGGTCCAGACCGGCTTGTACGAAGGCGCGAACCTGCGCCAGCTTGCTGCCGAATGGCGCATGGAACAGTTGACGGGTCAAACGGGCGGCGCTGTTTACATTCCCAGGACGACCGACCAACTCGATCTGGCGTTCAGCCAAATCGCCGCGGACCTCGCGCAGCAGTATGTTCTAAGCTATTACCCCAGCGCTGAAATGCGCGATGGCCAGATGCACAAACTGGATCTGCGGATCAAATCGCGAAATGATGTTCGCGTGCGTTCGCGAAAAGGGTATTATGCGCGGAAGCCTGCGACGTCCGCGGGTTATTAGATTCTGATGCAGAAGCTGATCGAGCAATTCCTCGAACACCTCCGCTACGAGCGCAACGTCAGCAGTCACACCTTACGCAACTACTCCAGCGACCTCGAACAGTTTCTCGCGTTTCTTACCGCCAATGGAAAACGAAACGCGCCTGACATTTCACAGATTGATCATCTCACGATTCGCGAGTGGCTCGCGTCGCTACACAGCGAGCAAAAGAAAAAAGCTTCGATCGCGCGTAAACTAGCGGCGTTGCGTACGTTCTTTCAATTTCTTGTGCGCGAAGGAATGCTGGAGCTCAATCCAGCGAAACTCGTCGCCACGCCGAAGCTCGAGAAAAAACTGCCGAAACACCTTTCGATCGAAGAGGCAGTCAGATTTATCGAGTCGCCTGATCCGGATACTGATCTTGGGAAACGCGATCGCGCGATGCTCGAGCTAATGTATGCGACTGGCGTTCGTGTGGCTGAGTTGACGACGCTCAATCTCGCCGATGTTGATTTCGGAAGTCAGCTCGTGCGTGTGACGGGGAAGCGAAGGAAGCAGAGGATCGTGCCGTTTGGAGATCCCGCGGCCGCGGCGATTCGAAGTTATTTCAAGGTGCGGGAGAAGTTTTTATTTAACGCGCCGGTGTCGAAGCGTGATGAGGAGGCGTTGTTTCTGAATTACCAGGGGACGCGAATCACGACTCGGTCGGTTGGCAGAATGGTTGAGAAGTACATACGACTCTGCGCCGGGATGCACAATATCAGTCCTCACGCGCTGCGGCATTCGTTTGCGACGCACCTGCTCGACAGTGGCGCAGACCTGCGCGACATCCAGGAGTTACTGGGCCACGCGCGTTTGTCAACGACGCAGGTTTATACACACGTTTCGATGGAAAAGTTGATCGAGGTCTACGACCGAGCGCATCCGAAGGCGTAAAGTTTAGCCGCAGATTACACCGATTTTTATAACGTGGGTAAATCGTCTTCGCCGTTTGCGCTTTCGATCGCTGCCTGGCAGGTGGCATCGTAGCGAGCGGTGGGCAGGGCCTCGAGGCGACGCTCGTCGATCGGTTGACTGCAACGCGCACAGATCCCGTAACTTCCTTCGTCCATCCGCAACAACGCCTGATCAATGTCGGCAACGAGTTTGGAGCTGCGCTCACCGAGACGCAGCGCGATCTCTTTGTTCAGATCCTGCACTGAAAGATCCACACTGTCCTTGACGCCGTCGTCATAGAGATCGAGCGCGGCTGCTTGATCAGTGCGGACCTGTTCGGTGTTTTGGCGTAATTGATTGAGAAGAAGACTCCGGAAGTGTTTCAGTTTTTCAGCGTCCATCTAAGTTAACATTGCGTTGCAAATCAAACGCACCCGACTCCCGTGATTTGATAGGCGCCAGTATAACACTAGACGCTGCGGGAATTGCGCGTCTCCTGCCGAGCCACGCGCGGAGGCGGCGGAAAGCGAGGGCCAATCCTGTTATCACGAGGAACGCGCCGCCTGCCGAGACGAGAGCGGCGATCGTTTGCCCGGGTATTCCCAGCACCTCGCCAGTATGCGCAAAGCGCAGGATCGAACGAAGTTGACGCCCTCGCGTGTACGACGAAAACGGCTCCCAACGAACCACGTTACCGGTTGCACGATCCAGAACGAGTTGAGCACGCTTTTGCGGCTGACCGCCGTTGCCCCGATCGATATTGAACGTGAGCGGCGCAGATGCTGAGGTCGGCAATTGCATCGAGATGCTTCGCCAATCGGAAACCTGTTGCTCCGCACGAACCCACGCGGAGTTGAGGCTATCGATCGGCGAAGCAGTCTCTTTGTTTGCACCTGACGGTGCGGCCGGTTGATTTGCGCGCGGCGCCGGCGGAGTTTCACCAACTATGCGATACACGAGGTTTCCCGCCCACGTGTACGAGATCACGACTGCTGACAGCACGACGATGAACAGTGGAACAGCAGACCAGAATCCGATCACGTTGTGCCAGTTGAAATCACGCGCCCTCGACGGCAGCCCACGCCGGAACCAAATCACATTTCGGAGTGCTTTGAAATTCCAGTTTCGCGGCCACCACAAATAAAAACCACTCATCACCAGAAACAGAAAACCGAGATTGCATGCGCCGGTGATTGCGCGTGCAACGTTACGGTTGTCGCCTTTAGCGCCGAGCCAGCGGTGCCAGTCAGTCACTGCCCGAAAGAAGCTGCGAACCTTTTGCGAGCCTTCGCCGAGAACAGCTCCGGAATAAGGATTGACGAACAGAGTTGTTTCACGTCCGAATGCAATTTCCGCAGGCGCCGCGGGATCTGATTTTATGGTTACGGCCGTAGGTGACGCTCTGCGCGTGTCGCGTGCTTTGGCGATCAGCGTCTCAACCGGAAGGTGTTTTGTTTCGGGACTTGGAGGCGCCGCACGATATCCGCGCGTGTCGGCCCACGAAATGATCTGTTTCTCATAACTCAACAGAACGCCCGTGACGCACATGATCAGAATCACGACGCCCGCGATCGCGCCTACAGGCAGGTGACACCAGAAAATTATCTTGCGCAGCTTCTTCATACGAATTAAACGTCGGCCCAGCGCCGCAATAAGTTGTGATAAAGGGAAGTTAACTCAACTACGCTGGCGTGCTCAGGTACGTCTGACATCAGACGCTGAATCGCCAGGTCGAGATCGAAAAGTATCGTGCGTTCTCCATCATCACGGACCATGCTTTGTATCCAGAAGAACGACGCGAAGCGCGCGCCGCGCGTGACCGGACGAACGTGATGAACGCTCGATGCGGGGTAAAGAATCAGGTGACCTGCCGGAAGTTTTACCGAGTGGAGGCCATAGGTATCTTCAACTACCAGCTCTCCCCCGTCATACTCATCAGGATTACTGAAAAACAACGTCGCGGAGAGGTCGGTACGCACGCGATGTGGCGTTCCGGTGACCTGGCGTATGGCATTGTCAACGTGATTCCCGAACGATTGCCCATCCTCGTAACGATTGAAGAGCGGCGGGAAGACTTTGAGTGGTAACGCCGCCGCCATAAACATCGGATTGCTTTCGAGTGCTTTGAGAATCGTATCGCCTAGGCGTCGCGCTTCTGCGTTGTCCTCAGGCAGTTGCAAATTGTCCTTGGTGCGCGCCGACTGGTGACCAGCCGTAATCCGTCCGTCAACCCAGTTGCTGGAGTCGAGCACCTTGCGAAACCCGGCGACCTGTTCGGCGCTCAAAACTTCTGGAATCTGCAGCAGCATTCGCTAGAACCTGAAACTCGTGCTCAACATCGCCGCGCGCCCTGGTCCAGGCACGATGTGCCCGCCACCGATGCGATCGAAATAGAGCTTGTCGGTGAGGTTGTAGATATTGAGCTTTAGATCGACGTGGCTGGAAATCGGATACGAAGCCATCACGTCGAAAGTCCAATACGCATCAACAAAACGAGTGTTGATGGTGTTGCCGAAACGACGATCGACAAAACGCGCGCCACCGCCGAAATGGAAGTTTGAAGGCAACCGATACGTGGTCCAAACATTGAATGATTGCGGCGGAGTATTGACGAGCTCTTTTCCAATCTCCGCGGGAACGTTTGAGTCCACCGTTTTACTGTCGAGGAACGTGTAGCCCGCCAGCACTTGCCACGCGCGTGTGACGTTTCCTTCAACACTCAATTCCAAACCGGTAACGCGTTGTTTTCCCTCTAAAACCTGCAGCGGATCGCCGGGCAAAATGCCAGGAGTTCTCGCGTTTTGCTTCTCGACACGAAAGATTGCGCCACTAACAAGCATCCTGCCGCTGAAGAAATCCCACTTGCTTCCGGCCTCGACCGTATACGTCTTTTCGGGATCGATGACTGTGTTCGCAGTGTTGTAGGAAAGGCCCTCGAGCGATGGATTAAGCGATGTCCCATACGAAGCGTAAACTGCGCCCTGTGGCAGGGGTTTGAATACAGCGCCAGCGCGAACACTCAACATACGATCTACACGTGAAACGGGAACGCCCGTAGTTGTTATTCCGTCAGCGTCAAAACGATCCCACCGAAGACCGCCGTTCAATTCCCATTTCTGGCCGAATTTCGCTGTATCAAACAAGTAGACCGCTTGCGAGTTTGCCGTGACGTCGCCGACGATTGGGCTCACCGTGATCGGACTCGTAAAGACGTCGTCAGGGTTCGGATTCAACAGCGTCGTGAGCATGTTGGGAGCCGTGCGCGTCTTGCGCGTGTTGTTCTCACGCGTGATGTTGAGACCCGTGACAAGTGAATGTTCGATCGTGCCGGTTGAAAAACGCGCGAGGAAATCGGTTTGGTTGTCCCAAACGTCATCTTCCGTTTGCCAGGAACGCAGTTCGCGATTGATTGCAGTTGAATTGATACTTGCAAAACGTGGCGGCGTCGCGATTGAGTCCCTCGATGAGTTGGCGTACCGGAGTTGGTTACGAAGGGATAAGTTATCGTCGAAATCGCGTTCGAACTTCAGCGTTACGAGATCTGAATTCAACTTTTCAAAATCGCGATCTCGGAGCCCGTAAAACGTGTTGCGGGGTACAGGCGCCGGACGATCACGAAACTCGACGAGGGCATTGTTTGTTGCGGGGACCCAGGGAATGCCGTAGTCGGAGATATTGTCCTGCTTCAGTTTGTAGTAGCTCGCTGTGAAACGAGTGGGCTTACCGAGACCGAGAGTTAGCGAAGGAGCGACGCCCCAACGATCGAATTCGACCACATCGCGGCCCGCTACGCCGGAGTGATGGGCCAAAAGGTTTAAGCGAAACGCGACGCTGTCGCCAAACGGAACGTTTACATCCGCAGTAGCGCGGCGCGTGCGGTCCGTGCCGAAATCAAGCGTGCCGCCAAAAGATCTTCTTAGTTCCGGAGTCTTGTTGAGCAGATTGATCGAGCCACCGGTCGAGCCACGGCCTGTGTAAACAGAACCCGGGCCCTTTACGACGTCGACTTGTTCCAGGTTAAAAGGATCGCGCGACTGTGGGCTCAGATCTCGAACCCCGTCGATGAAGATGTCATTGCGGGCGCTGAACCCACGCAGTGTTAGATTGTCACCCGCGGGATTGCCACCTTCGCCGGCGGTAATTGTTAGGCCTGGGACATTTTTCAAAACGTCGCGAAGCGTGGTGGCGCCTTGTTGCTCCATCACTTCTTTTGAAATCACGGTGATCGTTTGCGGAGTGTTGCGCAGTGGCTCAGTGTATTTTGTAGAGGAAAGGATTATTCGTCCTTCATCTCTGACCTCGACTGATTCAGTGCCGGCTTGGATTTCGAGCAGAACTGTTCGCTTGTCGCTGAAGCGGTAACTGATTCCTGTGCCGCGAAGGATCTCACGCAACGCCTGTTCGGCAGAATAAGTACCTTTTACGCCAGGTGAGGGAAGCGTGCGCATCGCTTCGTTGGGAATGACGACCTGCAAACCGGATGTTTTCTGAAAAGATATGAGGGCTGATTCGAGCGTGCCGCTTGGGATATCAAATGCAATTTGCTGTTGTGCAGCGACCGCAGCATCCTCGCTGGGTCTGACTTTGCCGAGAACGATGTTGTGACTGTTGCGTGGACAATAGGCCACGAGCATTCCCATCGTACCGATTGCGACGATCCAGTACCTCGCTGCGCGTTTTGCTCGATTCTGTTTCTTTGATTTCAAAGGAGTCCCGGACATAAATTCACCTTTAGATAGACTAGGAACCAACTCATGATCTCGCGCGAAATTGAAAGCCGATTTCAATTTCAGCGAAGGCGGATGATACAAAAGTCCACGTCAGAGTTCAACCTTGAAGGTATTGGAGCCTTGGAATCGAGAGTTAAGGGTGAATTTCGAATCACGAAGAGCGCTTAATAAACGCAGCGAGCAAGGGAATAGTGAGCTCGTGATGGCCGGTGATTGAGTAGCCTTTGCCTGCACCGTTTTCTGTTGGACGTCGCACCACATTTGTTAACGGCCGGTATGATTGAATGAAATCGAAGTTGGCTGTCGTGATATCGGTGAGCGGATGACCGAGGTTACGCACGAGCGTCACGCATTTAAGAAACACTTCCGGCAACACAACGGCTGACCCCACGTTGAGATAAACACCACCACCATCCATTCGTCGCACGAGCTCCGCGAGACAACGAAAGTCAGTATGCGTGGTCGCGCCAAGGGCGGCTCCATCAAAGGTTGGATGAAAGTGTGCGATATCACCGCCGATTGTGATATGTGCGGTGAAGGGAACCCTGGATTCGTACGCCGCACACAAAAGCGAATAGTCGCGATGCTTTGGGTTACGTGTAAGGAGAACGCGCCCAACCGCTTCGCCGAGCCCGATCTGATCGTTTGCGCCTTCGCGTGCGGCGCCGTTTAGCAGTTGTCCGGTTTCTTCCGCACCGCCGAAAACACCTTCGGAAAGTGTTGCGTCTACATCTTCGGAAGTCGACCCAACCATCGCGATCTCCGCATCATGGACCAGCACGGATCCGTTTGCGGCGATTCCGCTTACGAACCCTTGCTTCATTAGGTCAATAATGATCGGCGCGAGGCCCGTCTTGATCACGTGGCCACCAATTCCCCAGATGATCGGTTTCTTCAGCTCACGTGCACGCCGGATCCGCTCGCCAAGCTCGCGAAGAGACTGCACTGCCAGCACACTCGGCAAACTATCGAGGAAATTATTTACCGACGAGTCATCACTTAGCGGCTTCGCAAATTCCTCCAGCTTCACTTTGCTTTGACGTGAGGCGAGCGGATAGGTCTTAACTTTATCGAGCTCGAGCGGTTTAAAATCGTCGTCGTAGATGGATGGCAAGTACGGTTTGCTCCAGGCTTTATTTTAGGCCACAGATCTTTGCGTAAGAATCACGGATTATAGGCCGTTACGTGTGACACGGCCATTCAGGAGTGGCCGCAGGACATGGCCAGTGTGAGATCGGCGCGAGCGTGCGACTTCTTCTGGAGTGCCCGCGGCGACGACGCGGCCGCCGTGTTCGCCACCTTCCGGACCCAGATCGATAATGTAGTCGGCTGACTTAATCACGTCGAGGTTGTGTTCGATTACCAGCACGGTATTGCCAAGCGAGACGAGGCGCTGCAGGACGTCGAGCAGCTTATGAACGTCGGCAAAATGCAGCCCGGTCGTGGGCTCGTCGAGGATGTAGATAGTTCTACCGGTGGCGCGTTTCGAGAGTTCTTTCGCGAGCTTGATGCGCTGCGCTTCGCCGCCCGAAAGCGTCGTCGCTGATTGGCCCAGCTTGATGTAACCGAGTCCCACGTCGAGCAGCGTCTGCAATTTCTGATTTATCTGCGGAATGTTTTCCAGCAACGGCAGTGCTTCCTCGACAGTCGTGTCGAGCAAATCGGCGATCGACTTGCCTTTATACTTCACTGACATCGTCTCGCGGTTATACCGCGCGCCGCGACACACATCACACAGCACATAAACATCCGGAAGGAAGTTCATCTCGATGCGCTTCATGCCGTCGCCTTCACACGCCTCGCAACGTCCGCCCTTCACGTTGAAAGAAAATCGGCCCGGTTTGTAGCCGCGCTCACGCGACTCAGGCAACATCGCGTAAAGCTCGCGCAACGGTGTGAACAAGCCCGTGTACGTAGCAGGATTTGATCTCGGCGTACGGCCGATCGGCGACTGGTCTATCTCGATTACTTTATCAACGTGTTCGAGACCTTCAATCGCTTTGTAAGGACCAGGTTCGGTAGACGAGCCGTAGAGATGCTGCGCGAGCGCGTAGTAAAGAATGTCTTCAACAAGCGTTGACTTGCCTGATCCGGAAACACCTGTAACGACGGTCAACAACCCGAGCGGAAAGGAGACATCGATCTCTTTCAGATTATTTGCATAAGCACCCGTAATCGTGAGGTATTTCCCGTTCGGCGCTCTTCGTTCCGCCGGTACTTCGATCTTTCTTGCCCCACGAATGTACAGGCCCGTGATCGAATCAGGATTCTCGGCAACATCTGCGGCCGTGCCGAATGCGACGACTTCGCCGCCGTGCGCGCCCGCGCCTGGTCCAAGATCGACAACATAATCAGCTCGCCTGATCGTTTCCTCATCGTGTTCGACGACGAGCACCGTGTTTCCAAGATCGCGAAGTGCCGTTAATGTTTCCAGCAATTTCTGATTGTCGCGTGGGTGCAGGCCAATCGAAGGCTCGTCGAGCACATAAAGCACGCCACGCAACTGCGATCCGATCTGTGTCGCGAGTCGGATCCGCTGGCCTTCGCCGCCGGAAAGTGTCGAAGACGAGCGATCGAGTGTCAGATAGCCCAAACCGACTCTCTTGAGGAACCGCAGCCGGCTGATAATCTCGCGCAAAATCGAACCAGCGATCTGTTCTTCACGAGCGTTAAGTGTTACCTGCTCGAAAGCTTCGACAGCATCGTCGATCGGCAGCGAAGTGTATTCAGCAATTCCACGCGCACCCACCTGCACAGACAGGGAATCGGAACGCAAACGACGCCCACCGCACTCGCTACACACGGTCGGCGAAACCAGCTCCTCGATTGCGAGCCTGACTTTTTCCGACGGCGCTTCGTCCAGTCGATCCTGAAGCCAACTAAGCGCTCCCTTCCACTCGTTCTGATACGTATAAAGACCCTGGGAAAAAGTGAGCCTGCCGTTGACGCCGTTCAGAAAACCCTCACGCACTTCCTTCGGCAACTCCTCAAAAGGCGACTTCGGATCAGTACGGAAATGTTTGCAGATAGCGAGCAGCGCGCTGCGAAGATACGCGGAACCCTGCTTGTCAGCGGTGCCCATGAACCCGAGCTTGTCCGGCGTCTGCCGCGACTCTGGGATCAACTTGAGGGAGTCGATCTCCATCACAGTTCCCAAGCCGTGGCAGCGTTTGCAGGCGCCGTACGCGGAGTTAAACGAAAACGATCGTGGCTCGAGTGGCGGCACGTTGATGCCGCAATTAACACAAGCCATGCGTTCTGAATAGAGCTTTTCTTCGCCATCGACCACAGAAATCAAAACCGCACCGCCGGTAAGCTTCAACGCAGTGCGAATCGAATCGGTCAGCCGCTCGCGAATGCCGGACTTTATCAAAAGGCGATCGACGACCGCTTCGATCGTGTGATTTCTTCGTTTATCGAGCCGGATCTCTTCATCGAGCGACAGCAGTTCGCCATCAACGCGCGCGCGAATAAAACCTTCTTTCGCCAGCTTTTCTAGCTCTTTCTTGAACTCCCCTTTGCGACCGCGGACGATCGGCGCGAGCACCATCACACGCTCGCCTTCAGGCAGTCCGAGCACGTTTTGAACGATCTGATCGACGCTCTGCCGCGTAATTGCAGCACCACAAATATGACAGTGCGGCACGCCAACTGACGAAAACAGCAGTCGCATGTAGTCGTAAATCTCTGTCACAGTCCCAACAGTCGATCTCGGACTACGTGAAACTGTCTTCTGTTCGATAGAGATGGCTGGCGAGAGTCCGTCAACCGAATCGACATCCGGTTTTTCGAGTTGATCGAGAAACTGGCGGGCGTAAGCGGAGAGCGACTCAACGTAACGGCGCTGTCCTTCAGCGTAGATTGTGTCGAAAGCGAGGGACGATTTGCCTGAGCCGGAGAGACCAGTGATTACGGTAAAGCGATCGCGAGGGATGTCGACGTTGATGTTCTTTAGGTTGTGCTGGCGAGCGCCCCTAACACTGATGCGATCAATGGCCATAGCGAAAACCAGCCATTCTAGCGGACTGATTTTCGCGCGGCAAGTTAGCGCGATCCCGCCTAATCCGCGTTTAAAAATTGAGTCGCATTCCGAGTTCCATCCGGCGCGGCGATTGTGCTGATGTAGCACGTCCGAAAAACGGCGATGTCTGCACGCCTGAAAAAGCGCCAAGGTTCGCATGGTTCAGAAGATTGAACGCCTGCGCATACAACTCGAATCGATATCTCTTGGTAGAAGCTCCTGGAAATGATGGAGGCGCGGCGCCGTCGCCGCCACCAATGCGAATCATTCTGACTTGCGGGCCGCCAGCCTGCTGCTGTTCCGGTCCGAAACTCTGTCCCCAACTCACACGCGACCCGATCTCCCAACGCGACGCACCACGCGCGCTGTTACGTCCAACGCCGAGCGGACGATCGTTGATGATCGTGTCTCCGTTATCGTCAAAGCCTGTAGTGATGTTGTAAGGCAGCGCCGAAGTCGCTTGGAAGATCGTCGAAAAAGCAAAGCCCATTGGCAAACGCTTGCTGATGAAACCGGAGATCAGGTGACGCATGTCGTTTGCGGCCGGCCCGCGATCCGCTCGCAGGTTGAAACTGTTTGTGGGCAGATTGAACGGGCTGTCCGCCTCGTTCGTGTTCTTCATGAGGAGGTAGTTGACGTTCCAGAAGAGCCCGCTATTCATAAACCTCGACGGCCCGACGCCAATCATCAGTCGATGACTCGATTGATAAGCCGACGATTCGATGTTCGTGATGTTGCCCACCGTCGGATCCGGACGCCCGAAACCCGGGACCGGTGCGTTGAGATTCCGACCATGCAGCAGGTGCACGCCACGTTGATACTGGTAGTTCGTCGTCAGTCGAAATCGCTTGAACGGGTTTGTCTCGATACCGATTGAGCTTTGAATGATGTAGGGAATTTGTAGATCGGGATCGACCTGAATACGACTCGGCGGGAGGACAGTCTGCATGCCGCCGCTGAATGGATCGGGAAATCCTGGATTGGTAATTACCAGATCTCGCTGGCGCTGACCGTCCACGCGCAGTGTCTGTTCGAATGTTTGCGCCGTGAACCAGTCGTAAAAAATTCCCGCACCACCGCGCACCGTGATTGATCCGCTCTTCAGCGGCGACCATACGAAACCGAGACGTGGCGCGACATTAAACTTGCCCGGCACGTGATTCTGAAACTCATGACGGACGCCGTAACTGAGCGTCAGGTTCTTGCGCACGCGAAAGTCGTCCTGAACGTACCAGCCGAATTGATACTGTCGATATTTCACGGTCGGATCGCCGATGCGTTGCGTGAACTGAGCGGGCAGTCCTGCTCCAAATGCATCGAGATCCGCGAACTGAAAAGTTCCGAACGGGTTGGTCGTTTCGTTGCTGCGATAACCACCGGCTTCGAGCTGCGCGCCGAAACGAAGACCGTGTTTCTCGAGTGCGTAATCGACATTGTCTGCAATCTCGAGATCGAACTGTCTGCGCCCGCCGCTTCGTTGCGCACTGCCGTTGTTAAATGCGCCGGGAACGAGGATCGTCTGGCCCAGGGTTACTGAGCGCGCTTCGGTTTGTATCCACCGTGCCTGCAGTCGCAGCTCATTGAAAAATTTGTTGCCGAACACTCCGGAATCGCCAAGTCGCGCGATGTATTCAGTCTGATCCTGCGAATACCCACGCGACGGCAGATCAAAATCGCCAACGCCGAGATTGTTTTGAAGTCCCGCATTGCGTTGAAACTGCAAGCGCGCCGTGTGTGTTTTGGTTAGGACGTGCTCGATGCGCGCGTCGAGGTTCAATCTTCTTGAAGGACGATACGCGAGATCAGAGAACGTTCCGCCTGGAGTCGTCGCGAAGATCGGTCGTGCGTCGAAAAACAGTGAGCCGTCAGCGTTTAGAAAGAGCGACGTATGGTTTTTCCAAAGCGGGCCGTCGAGTGAGAGGCCAAACCGGCGCTGCTGTTCTGGACCACGAAACGGTGCAAATACCTGACGCGCGTTCAACGCCTCGTCACGAAAGCCAAAGTTGAACGAGCCGTGCCATGAGTCTACGCCGGGCTTTGTGGTGACATCGACGTGACCAAAACCCGCGTCGTGATTATCTGCCGCGTACGGATTCATGCGAAAACGAATCTCGCGAATCTGCGACTTCGGCGGGAGTTTGCCGCCGCGAAATCCGTTGACGCGAATCTGAGCGCCCGGACCGGCGAGCTGGTTGATTGCGTTCTCAAACTCGTCGGGGTCGTCGGGCAGTTGCGCGATCTGTTCAGCAGTCAACACGTTGCTGAACGACGCTCCATTCGGATTGGTGTTTCGTACCTGTGCTTCTTCTTCTACATCGACATCTACTTTAATCACGTCGAGCTCGAGTATGACCTCCATGCGAGGTGAACCGTTTGCGAGATCGAGATCGACGTCCTGTGCTTTGAAACCGGGGGCTTCGACGTGAACCTGGTAATTCCCAACCGGAACCTTGTTGAATCGCGCTTCGCCGCGCTGGTTCGTCGAGCCGAGCGATTGGGGCTTCCCGTTTCGAATCAACTGCACTTGCGCTTTGTTGACCAGCGCGCCCGTCGGATCCTTAACGATCACTTCAAGGCTCGCACTCGTCGAAGCGACCTGGCCCAAACATGGGCCAACGATAAGAAGCAGCGCGATAAGCACACTTATCGCCCGAGAACGGAGAGACTCAACTCGCATTTTTATCTGCCTTCGTGAACTATCGTGGTTGTGTTGTCAGTGTTTCTCGAAACGGTCAGCCTTGAACTGCGGGTTTAACTGATACTTTGTGATCTCAAATTCTTCTGAAACTTCGTCTGCTGTTAGAAAGATCAGCTTGTGCGGCAGCATCAACCCGCCCACCTTTTTGTGGTCCGTGAGCCTAATATAGAAATCTACTTCTTCTGGCGGGCCGGGCGCTTCCTCACGCATTTTCTGGCGCGCTTCCTCACCGGCTTTGGCGATATCTTCAGGTTTGGAACCGGGGTGGCGTTGCATCGTCATGATCCGCGGCTTTGGCCCCCGATAGCTCAACAACAGCGGCATGAGGCTCTTCTTGTCGAAGAAGACGCGGACGGAGAAGTTGTCTGGCCCACTTACCTCGATCACCTCGGCTTGCGCATTTTCAACTTCTGACTCACCGGCGTACTTGTATCCAACTGCGAGTGATGGTGGCGGCGTCAGGATCATTGCGAGCAGGTAACGCGAAAACTCAGCGCTGTAAATCCTGCGCTGCATCTCTTCGACTTGCTCGGGAGACACTTGCTGGCCGCCTGGTCCAGCGATGCGAAAGACCATGCCGCCGCCGCCGCTGTTGCTGTTCCATACTTTGTCGCCGTTCAGCGCGCGCGTATTGATCATCGCCGTGCTGAGTCCACCGGCGTTCGTTGCATCCTCGATCAGGTATTTGTTTGGAAGCAGGATGCTGATCTCGCGATCACCCGCCATCTGACGGTCGCCGAACACGCGGCGGTATTGGCCGTTGATCTGTAGTCCCTGGAGTTTTTGTAACTGTTCGTCGCCACCGATCGCCTGGCGAGCTTGTTTAAGAATTTCCTGGGCCCGCGCGTCGTCGGCAAGTGCGACGGGAGTCGAAAACAGAACGAGGATCACTATTAGTAGAAGGCGTCTCATGCTCGTATTCGCGCGACCATGAGAAAAAGTTCCAAACTCTTGTGAATCC
>DAIOGT010000087.1:0-17850 GCA_036745095.1 Pyrinomonadaceae bacterium | reverse complement strand
CGACTGCGCCTTTCGAGTCCATGACCGTACCCTCGAGAGTTCCGGTAACGGTTTGAGCTAGAGCTATGGCAGGCACTATGAATAGCAATGCCGCGCATAACAACAATGTGCGATACGTTTTCGAATTGATCATGGAACTCCTCCTTCTAACGTCTGGATCACAAAAGCACAAAATCAATCAGAGCTTTGTGCATTTTGTGAATCTTTGTGGCTTCCTGGGCCGAACAACGCCAAGCCCGGGCGGGCTGTAGTCATCTGATTCAGCTCGAGCACGGGCGCGCCGTTTACAATTACGTAACTAATTCCTGATGGATACTGGTGCGGCTTAACAAACGTCGCCTGATCAATGATCGTGTTCTCGTCGAAAATGACGAGGTCCGCCGCAAAACCTTCACGAATCAACCCACGATCGCGAAATCCGAACGTCTGCGCGGGCAACGACGTCATCTTGCGGATCGCATCCTCGAGCGAGATCAACTTCAACTCGCGAACGTAATGACCGAGCACGCGCGCGTTGTTGCCATACCCGCGCGGGTGCGGCACGCTCTCGTCAATCTGGCGCACGCCACTGTCAGACGCGATCATCGTAAACGGCTCCTGCATGATGCGCTTCACGTCGTCTTCGCCCATGCCGTGATAGATCATGCTCGCGCCGCCTGCTTCGTACATTTCGAGCATCTGCTCGATCTGGCTCGTGACGTCCTTCTTGTTTCTTACTTCCTTCGTGATCTGGGCAATAGATTTTCCATTGAACGATTTGTCCGCGCCATACGAAGCGACGACGGCAAACGAGTAGTCCTTGAAACCACTGCGCTTCAATGCCTCTTTGGTGTCTTTGATCGCGCGTTCGCGTGTGGCTTTGTCGGCCAGACGTTTCTTCGCTTCGTCGAAACCTCCGGCACGTAACCACGACGGCAGCCGCGAATCCAACGAAGTCGAGCTTGCGGTGTAGGCGTATTGATCGACAGTGACCGCGAGTCCGCGTGCACGAGCTTCGCGCACGAGACCGAGGGTCATCGGAGTCTGGCCCCAGAGCTTCTTGTTGCTGATCTTGAAGTGCGAGATCTCGACAGGCAGTCCAGCTTGTTCACCTATGTGTATGCTCTCGCGAATCGCATCCGCGACCATGTCGCCTTCGTTGCGCATGTGCGTCGCGTACAGGCCACCATACTTTCCTGCGACGCGTGCGAGCGCGACCACCTCATCTGTCTTCGCATACGTTCCGGGAACGTAAATAAGTCCGGTCGAAAGACCGACGGCGCCCTGCTTCATTCCCAGCTCGACCAGACTCTCCATCTGCTTAAGCTCTTCGGGCGTCGGCGCGCGATCCCCAAGACCTAAAACTTTGCGACGAACTGAGCCATGAGCGATGAGAGTGGCGAGATTAACTGCTAACGGTTTTTCTTTTATGCGACCGAGAAACTCCCCGACATCCGTCGTTGATGAGCCACAGTTTCCGGTGACCAGCGTCGTGACACCCATGCGCACGAAGTTTTCAGCGGCAGGCTGGCCGTAGATCGACTCGACATGCGTGTGAACGTCGATAAAGCCCGGGGCAAGTATCTGTCCACGGGCGTCGATGGTCCTCTTCGCGGTGTCTGGTCCTAAACGGCCGACGCGCGCGATCCGGCCGTCTTTGATGGCGACGTCGCCGCGAAACCACGGATTGCCACTCCCGTCGACGATGCGAGCGTTCGAGATCAGGAGATCGTAGGGAGGCGCGGGAGCTTGTGCGTCGGCGACGATACGCGCAAACACGAAGACGCCGAGCGCGAGCGCAGTCAACAGCACTGCTGCAGACTTAAGGAAGAGACTCGTTTTCACGACTGCCGCTTTGGTCCGGTTTCTGAGTTGCTCTGGTACGAAGAGCCTGAATTATAGGCCGCCGGCTGGAATAATAATAGCTAAATGTTCTTATCTGATTGATAACAATTTCTGATAACAGAGTTGGCGAAATCTAAAGCCGGATAAACCGTAATCCCCCAAAAAAACAGAAGCAGGAGGAGGACCCAGGTCCTGCTCCTGCTTTCTGCGCCTGCCCTGCGAACTCCTCAGAAGTTAAACTTGAAAGCAAATTCAATCACGCGCGCGAACGAATCTGACGTCAGATCGCGTGAGAAAGTTGAACCACTGAGAACCGATAGTCCTGATGATGGGAATCCCATGTACGGAGTGTTCGTAACATTGAACATCTGAGCGCGAAACTCTACGTTTTTCTGCTCAGTAATGCGGATCCTCTTGATTACTGAAACATCCATATTGAATTGGGGCTGGAAGCGAAATTGATTCCGGCTTGTGTTTCCCAACTCACCCGGTCCGGGGAGCGAAAACTGCGCTCGCTCAGCCGCAGTAAACAGAAAAGGCACACCCAGGGCCGGATCGTCAGCGTAACTGGGAGTGAAGTTAGTACCCGAATAGTTCGCGCGTGAGCTGGTGCGATTGCTAACCGTATTCGTGCCGGAGACCACCGTGAATGGCACACCGCTCTGCCACACAAGCGCTGTAGTAAATGTCCAGCCGCCAATGAGCCGAGAAACCAGGGCATTTGAGTTTGGGGCAAAGCGCTTACCCTGTCCAAACGGCAGCTCGTAGATTGCTGTGGTTTGAAACAGATGAGTACGGTCAAAATCGGAAGGTCCGTAATTGAGCCGGCGATTGGAGGCGTCAAACGGTGTGCTTGCCGCCGAGACTGCCGTGCCGCTGCTTATGCGAGTGAAGGTCGGATCATAAGACTTGTCGTCCAACGACTTCGACCAGGTATACGCCATGTTCAGCTCGAGTCCCTGCTCAAAGCGACGCGACAGCTGGAAGACGCCACCGTGGTAATTCGAAAACGAGTTACTGTCGATTACCTGCACACCACCAGTAGCGCCGGTGAATTGCGGGTATGGGATAAAGAAAAATTTACCCAGACCGGCAGCATCCGGAAGTAGCTTGGCGACTCCACCTTGAGTAACACTGACGGCGTTCAAAGTCGCAGCCAGAGAAGCGACGTTGTTATTTGCTAACGTTGAGGCAAAGAATCTACGCAGGAATGCCGCTCCCGTTTCGCTGGCAGTGCGGTTCGGATGCAGAGCAGTCAGTTGATTAAGCAGAGCACTTTCACCGCCAGCCTTTGCCGTGTTGAATGCTTGCAGAAAACCGTTGCTGAAGATCTCGGCTTGATTCCTTTCGTAACCACCAATGAGATTCTTGCCCGAACGACCGATGTACGTGGCTTCAGCCACCAACTTCCAGGGAAGCTCACGTTGGACGCCGAAAGACCACATGTAAGTGGTGGGCGTCTTGAAGTCTGGATCTAAAATCTCTTGCGCTCCAAAACTCGGGTAGGGGACCGTCGCTAGCGACGCCGGAGTTGCGCTCGCTGGCGCTGTTAAAGAAGGAACGCCATCGCGCAGCCGAAAGTCGGCGGTCGTTCCGACCCGCACGATATTGGCAAAGGTGGTACCTGGCGTATTCGGAAATACAGCCGAGGAGGGCAGGAAGGTCGAGATACGATCAAAAGCAATGCGAAAATTACCGCGCACAGAAGTTCGGCCGTCGTGGAACGGGTCCCACGCGACTCCGATCGCCGGGCCGAAGTTGTTCCAATCGCTCTTATAAAGATCGCCCTCGACAAAAGTGATGTTGTCGGCCGGCGCCGAACCAAAAACGACCGGCAGATTGGGAACGAAGATTTTGCTGTCGCCACGAGTGTAAGGTTTAGGCTTCGGCTCCCATCGCAGACCCAGGTTAAGAGTAAGGTTCGGACGAATCTTCCAGTCGTCCTGGAAGTAGAGGTCGAATTCCGGATACCAGGCGTCAAACAGGAAGGCCGAACCAGGAGCGGCAAATCCATTGCCCGAGGCAACAAGACCAACTCGAAACAGATCGACTTTCCCAAGCATATCGTTGATGTGGCTTTGAAGCCGCGGGCGATCGTTTGTGTTAATGCAGTTCGTGGTGACTGATGAGCTGCAAAGGCCCGGCAACTGGAAAACCGTTGGATCGACGGCGCCACCTAAACGGTATTCAGGATTGGCATCAATTCCTGCAATCGACCCACGCACATCGTAATGCTGCTGTAGGCGTACATTCACACCCATACGCAGCGTGTGCGCGCCCCTCACGTTACTAAGATTGTCGATTACCTGAAAAGTATTAATAGTGCGCTTGTTGCCGAAAGAATTGGAAAGCGGATCCGTTATCAACTGTGTGATGATCGGAGTCGTCCTGGGATCCAAATTCGTTGGAATGGCGAAGTCGAAGATGAAGCGATTACCACCAACGACCAACTCGTTAACGGTCGTATTGTTAAGTGTGGACCGCAAGCCGATGGCCAGGTTGCGCGGCGAGCGGAACGTTGCGACTATGGGAGGCAAATCGGGAAAGCGTGCTGCGCCTGAGTTTGTGGTGTCACCCACTGTATCCTGCTGGCCCCAAC
Source organism: Pyrinomonadaceae bacterium (assembly GCA_036745095.1). GTDB lineage: Bacteria > Acidobacteriota > Blastocatellia > Pyrinomonadales > Pyrinomonadaceae > PSRF01. The sequence goes on along the minus strand of DAIOGT010000087.1, from coordinate 13,427 downwards.
TGTACCGCACGTAGAAGTTGTTATTTGGATTCAAGGTGTGATCAATCTTGACATTGAAATCACGCTGAGGGTCGGTCCGCACTGCCAACGATCGAAACCCGGCGGTATTGAGGCCATCACCCACATCAAAACGATTTGGCAACGGTGTAAGTCCGATAATTGCTTGTACCTGTGGATCGAATCCCATGGTACGCGGGTCACGTGCGGCGATGTTATAGGTCTGGATCGTTAGACCAGACAGCGGATTGCCTTGCGCGTCAACCGAAGCAGTTGAAGATCCAAAGGGAAAATTCCGTCCACCGGATACATAGCGAAAGATCCCCTGTCGAGCCGTTGCCGTATACACCGTGCTCGTTTGCTCGAGCGTTTGTATCTGACGCTGCCACTGCGTATTAAAAAAGAAGAATGTCTTGTTCTTTATAATTGGACCACCGATTGACCCACCCCATTGATTTCGCAAGAGAAACCGGCGGTCTACACCCTGACGATTGAGCTCCCATTCATTGGCATTGAATACGCGGTTTCGGTGATACCAGAACAAAGTTCCGTGGAATTCGTTTGTGCCCGATTTCGTAACCAGAGCAACCTGGGCTCCGCTGTTGCGTCCGAACTCTGCGGAGGGGTTTGAAGTAATAACTCTATACTCACGCAGGGAGTCGGGATTCGTACGAATGGGAGAAAAAGTGGCGGTGCCGGCTGAGGTCTCGTTGGCATCAATTCCATCGAGTGTAATGTTGAAAGCGCGGTCGCGGGAACCAAAGACGTGCGTGTTAGCCGTCGAGTTAGAACCTGAGTACACGCCGGGCTGACTGGCAATGAGCGCGAGAGGATTTCGACCGGCGATCGGCAAGTCTGCGAGTGTGCGTTCATTAACGATTGTGCCGATGTTACCTGACTGGCTGGTCTGTACACGTTCGTAAGTTCCGACTACCTGTACCGTCTCGGAGATGTTACCAACCTCAAGCGCAGCATTGATTGTGGTCGTGTCATTAGCTGTAACGACGTTTTGGCTACTGGAAAACCTTTTGAAATTTGCTGCTTCGACAGTAAGGGTATATCGACCCGCAGGTAACGCCTCAAAAGTGTATTTGCCGGCATCAGTAGCAGCAGCCGTGTAAGTTACGCCCGTTTCTTCGTTAACAGCAGTAATTGCTGCACCGGTCACAATTGCTCCGGCTTGATCTTGGACGGTACCGACGATTCGTCCTGTTGAGGTCTGCGCAAGAGCGGAAGTGCAAACCACGAGCAGGACAGCGGGCAAGTAGAGAAAACGTCGAATGGTTTTCATCGTGGTCTCCTGTGAATCGAGAAGTTAGTTGTCAAAGCGTCGCGCCCATCACGATCGGGACGTTGGCACAACAGCCCGGCACGACTGAGTCGATCGCGTGTGAAAGACTATTGCTTATTTCGTCCGCAACATTCTTGTCAGCAACATCTAAATCTCAGGTTTCGAAGCCTGATCTGCGGTGGTGTACACAAGAAGAACTCGATTATAGGCTCGCCATTGGGAATAATGGTAGCTAAAGATTCTTATCCTTTTGATAAGATTTGCTGATGCCATCTGAGCGCCTGTTTAGAGACGTCAATCACGGAATTACGAGATTTTGCTAGACTCACGCACCATGCCCAGATTTCTCTTCGGTTCTGTCCAGCTTGACTCTCTCACTTCGGAGCTCAGCGCCACACGCGTCGATGAAGTGATCCGCGTTTTAGAGTTCGCCGAAAGTAAATCAAATTTGGGATCTTACGTCGCCGTGATGCTTAGTTATGAGGCGGCGCCTGCCTTTGATCCAGTGCTGAGCGCGCATCAACCTTCTGAGTTTCCGCTCGCATGGGCAGGAGCGTTTGCGGGTGCTACAAACCTTACTACCGAAGAAAGTGCGACTGTCGCTTCAAACTCATGGGCGCCGCGGGTAAGTCGCGCTGAATACGATCAAGCAGTGTCACGCATTAGAGAACTGATCGCTGCCGGCGATACTTACCAGGTCAATTACACCTTCCCATTAACTTCCACATTCGACGGCGATGCATTCGCCTGGTATCGCGATTTGTGCGTAGCTCAGGGCGCGCAGTACTCCGCGTATCTCGATCTGGGGCGTTACAAAGTGTTGTGCTTATCGCCGGAGTTGTTCTTTGAACGTCGTGGTGATCAGGTGATCACCAGACCGATGAAAGGCACGGTGCGGCGTGGGCGCTGGGCGGCAGAGGATCGCGATCTTGCCGACTGGCTCAAACACTCGTCGAAGGACCGCGCCGAGAACGTAATGATCGTCGACCTGCTGCGCAACGATCTCGGAAAGGTTTCCGTTCCCGGTAGCGTGCGGGTGTCGTCCTTATTCGATCTCGAGCGTTTTGAAACTGTTTGGCAGATGACATCCACCGTCGAATCGACCCTGCTGCAAGGGACGAGTTTGATTGAGTTAATGCGCGCTCTGTTCCCATGCGGCTCGATCACGGGAGCGCCAAAGATCAGCACGATGCAGATCATTCAAGAGCTTGAGCGTTTTCCCCGCGGTGTCTACACCGGAGCAATCGGATTGTTGAAGCCGGGTGGTGATTGCGTTTTCAACGTCGCGATTCGCACGGTCGTGATTGATAGTGAATCGGGCGTTGCAACGTTTGGAGTAGGCGGTGGTGTGACGATCGATTCGACTGCCGAGCGTGAGTATGAAGAGTGTTTGGTGAAGAGCCGGTTCCTGCGTTCAACGCCAGTGGAGTTTCAGTTGTTTGAGTCAATACTGTTACAGGATGGGGAGTACTTTTTACTAACGCAACATTTGAAGCGTCTTAGAGACTCCGCCGAGTACTTTGGGTTTGTTTTTGGAACACGGATTAACGCGGATTTGGAACGGATTGCTTTCGACAATCCGGAGGGTTCTTTCAAAGTGAGACTCACTTTGTGGAAGGACGGACATATTGAAACACAGACGAGGCGGATTGAATTGTTGGATCGGGTTAATGAAGTGGAGCTCGCGACGGAGCCGGTCGATTCGTCCGATCGTTTTCTATTTCATAAAACCACCCGACGACGCGGTGGTGATAACGTTATCTTCTGGAATGAGCGAGGTGAAGTGACGGAATCAAGCATAGCGAATCTTGTCGTTCCGATTGACGGCGAACTCTTCACGCCACCGATCGAATGCGGATTGCTGCCCGGCGTATTCCGCAAGCACTTGCTGAAGCAAGGAAAGATCAAGGAGCGCGTCATCACGATCGAAGAATTCAAGACCGCGAAAGAGATCTTCCTGATCAACTCAGTTCGGAAATGGATCCGCGTAATCCGCGATTAATAAAGTAAGATTTCCGCGCGCGCTTTTCGGAACTCCTGCAACCCCGCGTTCCACGAGTTAAGAATCTCTCTCGCACTATCACCGCGCTTCACCCGCGCCAACGTATCCGCGTTCACGAGCAGTCGCAGGTAGTTATCAACCTTCCAATCGTTCGGATACAGTTTTCGTAACGCCAACGCCATCTCAATCCCAGTAAGGAGCGGACGAAACGCCGCGCGATCCGTAATGATGATGTTCACGCCATCACATTCCTGGTCCTTGAAGACCGACGCGCGGGGCGTGAACCGCAGCGGCACAAACCGAACACCCGGCAGGCCGCGTTGATTTAACTGCTCAGCGAGCTTGTCACCCTGAATCCACGGCGCGCCGACAATCTCAAACGGCGTGTCAGTGCCACGACCAACCGAGACATTCGTCGTCTCCAGCAGACCGACACCGGGATAAAGTGTCGCTTCAGTCAGGCTCCGCATGTTTGGCGACGGATTAATCCACATGAGATTTGTTTCGTCGAACCACATCGATCGCCGCCAACCTTCCATCTTGATCACGCGCAGATCTGCGCCGATGTTGCGCTGTTTGTTGAAAAGGTGGGCCAGCTCTCCGATCGTCAAACCATGTCGCGTCGGAATCGTGTGATAAGAAATAAATGAGAGTTTGTCGCTGTCGGCGATCGGTCCCTCGACGTCAAGGCCACCGATCGGATTTGGACGGTCCAGAACAAAGACCGGAAGTTTCGCCTTCGCGCCTTCCTCGAGCAGGTAACCGAGCGTGGAGATGTAAGTGTAAAAGCGCGCGCCGATGTCCTGTATATCAAACACGAGCGCATCGATATCTTTGAGCTGCTCCGGCGTCGGCCGGCGAGTTTCGCCGTAAAGCGAATAAATCGGCAGCCCGGTGGCCTCGTCTTTCGAATCAGAAACTTTTTCGTCCGCAACGCCGCGAATGCCGTGCTCGGGGGAGAAGAGCGCGACGAGTTTCACACCTGGGGCTTTGCTGAGCACGTCAATAGTCTGCCGGCCTTCGCGATTGCGACCGGTGTGATTCGTCACGAGTCCGAGTCGCATGCCGGCAAGTGGTTTGAAGTTGTCTCGTTCCAGCACGTCGATGCCGGTCAGCACCTTCGTCGAGCTACCCCCGCCCTCACTGCGAAATGGAAACCAGTGCAAGCTGTTGACGATCTGCCCGTAATACTTCGCAGACTGTTCTCGCGCGCGCTCGACTGCGACTGTGTCTGTAACAGAAGCGGCAACAATCGACGCCACGCGCCCGCGCAATGGTCCAACATCACCTTTGCCGTCGGGATGGACGCGGTTGCTCAAGAATACGACGAACGTCTCGCTCGCGGGATCGATCCACATCGACGTTCCTGTGAAACCGGTGTGACCAAAGGAACCGAGCGGAAAGAGTTCGCCGCGATTCGTGGAGAAAGTCGTGTTTATGTCCCAACCGAGACCACGTGTCGCGCCGTTACTCGAAACCATCCGCGGGTGCGCCATGTTACCCACACTCAACGGCGCGAGGATTCGCACGCCGCCGTATGTGCCACCGTTCAGGATCATCTGGCAGTAGATCGCGAGATCGTTTGCAGTTGAAAAGAGTCCCGCGTGTCCGGCAACACCGTTCATGCGGTACGAAGTCGGATCGTGCACCTCGCCGCGCAGCCACATTTCGCCTTCGGCTCCCGCATCCGTGCCGCTGTCGCCCAGATAACTCATTTGACCACGGCGTTTTTCAGTTGGAGCGATCCTCGGCTCCAGTGATGAACTCGGACGAAACCCGGTGTTGCGCATCCGCAGTGGTCCAAAGATGTGCTTCTGCGCAAACTTGTCGAGCGGCATTCCACTCGCGCGCGCGACAACTTCACCAAGAGCGATGTATCCGATGTCGCTGTAAGTGAAGCGGCTACCGGGTGTATTACGCACCGGCTCTTTAATCAGTCGCTTCATTGCTTCGTCATAACCGGTCCAGCGTTCACGTAGATCGAAGTCGGGTGCGTAACCACTCATGTGGGTCAGCAAGTGCTCGATCGTCATTCGGTTTCTTCCCTCGCCTTTCAGATCGGGAATGTGAAATGAAATCGGATCGCCGAGACGCACTTTGCCGCGTTCGACGAGGATCATGATGCTGGTCGCGGTGGCGACAACCTTTGTGAGACTCGCCAGATCGAAGATCGTGTCGGGCGTCATCGGTTCGCGTGCGGGTTCGACTGCGCGCGCACCGTAAGACTTGTGCCACGCGACCCGACCTTTGCGACCAACGAGAACCACCGCGCCCGGGAGTTTCTTGTTCGCAATCTCGTCTGCAATCACCGCGTCCATCTGCGCTAGCCGCACAGAAGAGAGCGACACCGACTCCGGCGTGCCGAGGGGCACCTGCGCAGCGGCCGACTGCACGGCGAGGATCAGAACGAAGATCTGCGTTAATCTGCGACTAAAATTCATTTGGCAGCCCTCAACTGTATTCCCGTCCCACGCGGATACAATCCCGGTAACGAAATCGGAATCTTACCCACAACATCGATCTCACCCAGCAACGCGCGCGCAACCGCGTGTTGCAACGCCGGCATGTCGCCATACGCGACGAGGTAAGTACGCAAACCCGGAAAACTTTGTAGTAAATAAGGATTGCCGAAACTGATACCCACAACCGGCGCCTTCGCCTCAATCAGCGCTGAAAGAGCACGCGCTCCCGATTGAGGTATGCCCACACTCGATGCCTGCCCTGAGCGAACGCGCCCGTACAACGATGCGAGCACAAGGTCAGCAGACTTCGCACGCTCAAGCACTTTCTGCACATCCTGCTCCGTCGATCGCTCATCAAGTACCACTGTTTCGACTTTCAATCCCGCACGATGAAGCTTCGACACAAAAGGATTTGCGATCCAATTGCGATCCTCACCATTGGTCACTGCCAGATTGAACACGCGCGATTCAGGTTTGAGGTTCTTCAGCGGTACGCGTTTGTCTTCGTCACGCACGAGCGTGACTGCGTGTTCGGCAATCTCAGTCGCGAGCGCCATCACGTCTTTGCTGCCGACGAGGCGATCGAGACTATCGACCGGCGTGATCCGCTGTTCAACGAGACCGAGATCGTATTTCGCGGCGAGTATCCGGCGCGCCGACTCCTCGACGCGTTGCTCAGTTATGCGCCCACTCTTCACCGCTTGCAGCACACCACGAAATGACGCATCAACATCCGCCGGCTTCAGCAACATGTCCGCGCCCGCTTCCAACGCGCGAACTGCAGCCTCTTCCTGCGTGAAATAGATCGTCAAGCCACTCATGCTCAACGCATCGGTGACGATCATTCCCTGAAACTTCAGATCGTTTCGAAGAATGTTGCCGATCACGGGCGACATCGTCGCGGGCATCGCCGCTTTCTCGTCAATGATCTCGCCGTTCTCGTCAGTGTCCGTGGGTTTCGATTTTATATTCTGAGGTAACGGCCTCACAGCGGTCGCGTCAATTTGCGGGAGCGCGATGTGACCCGTCATCACCGCGCCGACGCCCGCGTTAATGGACGCTTGAAACGGAACAAACTCGACTGTGTTCAAGCGCTCGCGACCAACATTGATCTCCGGAAGTCCGCGGTGAGAATCGACCGCGGTGTCGCCGTGTCCGGGAAAGTGTTTTGCGGTCGCAATCACGCCCGCGGCTTGGGCGCCTTCGGTGAAAGCCGCGGAAAATCGCGCAACCTCAGCCGGATCTTCTCCGTACGAGCGCACGTTGATGACGGGATTCGCGGCGTTGTTGTTGACGTCAACGACCGGCGCAAAAATCTGATGTATTCCGAGTGCGCGTGCTTCGCGAGCGGTGATCTCGCCCTGCCGGCGCGCGTATTCAGGATTACCAGTCGCGCCCACTGCCATGTTCCAGGGGAAGTTCACCGTATCGTCAAAGCGCATGCCCGCGCCCGCTTCCAGGTCAGCAGAAATCAATAACGGGTAACGAGCAAGCTGTTGCATGCGGTTGACAAGAATCACTGACTCATACACCGGACCACGAAAGAGAATGATGCCGCCGACTTTGTTGTCTTCGATATGATGCTTGAGTGTGCGGTACGCCTCGGAATCCTGGTTAAGAAAAGTCGCATTCACGCCCACGGAGATCAGTTGCCCGATCTTTTCTTCGAGCGACATCTTGCGTAGCTGCTCGTTGGCCCACTTCAGCGCTTTCGATGAGGGCTCGCGTTTGTAGGCGCTGATCTTCAACTGTGCTTGCGGCTTGACCGGTGACGCCGCGACGCACAGCAGGATCAGGACCAGGATTGCCGAAAAATTACGATTCCACTTTTGCATGCATTAATCCTTTTCCGCGATTGGAGCTACAGGACTGATTCGACCTATAGTTTTCGAAGCCGGCGAGAACGCAAAACTCGCCGCCCACGCCACCACAAACGTTATCAAGCTGCCCAGAAACACGTACCACGTCCACGCAATTTTTGTCGCAAAAAACACGTAGAGCATCGATACGATGCTCACGAGCATGCCAATCAGGGCGGGTGGCTGACTCACGCGCCGCAGGAATGCTCCAACCAAAAACACGCCGAGAATCGGACCGTTGATGAGCGATGCGATCGACAATGCCATGCTCAACGCCGAGCCCGGCTGATTTCGCACCGCAAGCGCCACTCCGATTTGAACAACGCCCCACATCAGTGTCAGCAGATGCGAGACTTTCAGATAATGCTTGTCGTCACGATCCGGTCGAAACGGCTTGTAAAGATCGTTAACGGCAGTGGCAGCGATCGAGTTCAACGACGACGACATCGCTGCTGCAAAGATCGCCGCTACAACGAGACCCGAAAGCCCCGTCGGCATGTACTTCGTAATGAAGTCTGGAAAGACGCGATCGCCGCCGAGTGTCGCAGTCCCAGTCGTGGTATAGAACGCAAACAATAGGACGCCGATAAAAAGGAAGCCGATGAACTGGGCGAGCACGATAACACCGCTCGTCAACAAAGCAACGATCGCCTTGCGCGCCTTGTTAGTGCACAGGTAACGCTGAACGAGATACTGATCGGTGCCGTGTGTGCTCATCGTGAGGAAGCAGCCTCCGATCAACCCTGACCAGAACGTGAAAGTGCGAGTGTGGTCGAGCGTAAAGTCGAAGAGAGAATACTTGCCAAACTGGTTCGCGAGTGAATTCACGGTAGCGAGTCCACCGTCAATCGAAGTGATGAGAACAATCCCCGCCGCGATTGCGCCTGCGATGTAGATTCCGAGCTGCACGACCTCCACCCAGATCACGGCCTCCATGCCGCCGAAGTAGGTGAAAGTGATCATGGCCGCGCCGATCAGAATTATCGAGACAACTGTCACGGTTCCGGTGCTCGCAGGAACCTGGAAAGAAGCGCAGACCGCCGCCAGCACGATGGCGGTGAGTAACAGACGAATACCGTCGGCGATGTTTCGCATCACCACAAACAGTGAAGCCGCGACCATCTTGATCTTACCGCCGAAACGCTGGTCCAGGAGTTGATAAACGGTCAGCAACTCGCCACGAAAGTAAGACGGTATGAACAGGATCGAGATGACGATGCGTCCGAGCAGGTAACCAAAGACCAGTTGCAGAAAACCGAAGTTTCCTCCTTGCGCGAAGGCGATGCCGGGAATTGAGATAAAGGTGATGGTGGACGTTTCTGTCGCGACGATTGAAAACGCCACGGCCCACCACGGAACGGAGCGATCGCCAAGAAAGTAGTCGGCAGTGGTCTTCTGCTTGCGCCCAAACCACGCGCCGAACAGGACGATCCCGATCAGGTAGCCAAAGATGATGATGAGGTCGAGAGCTTTCATTAGCCACAAAAAGCCACGAAAAACACAAAATAAAAATCGGTTACTCTTTGCGTCCTCGCATCAGGACGGCTTTCATGTCGTAGCCGGCGGCTTCAAGCGCCGCAGTCGCAGTTTCCTGGTCCACACCCGTTTCAGCCATCACGATCCGCACCGCACGCTCGCGTAACTTCGAATTACGCGCTTGCAAATTCGCCATGCGATTGCCGCTCACATACCCGAGTCGCACCATCGTCGCGGTCGAGATCATGTTGAGCACCATTTTTTGAGCCGTGCCCGCCTTGAGCCTGCTCGATCCCGTCAAGACTTCTGGTCCAACAACAGGAACGATGCTCACCTCAGCCGCCTCGGTTATCGGCGAACCCGGGACACACGTCAGTCCGACAGTAAAAGCACCAAGGGAACGCGCAAACTTCACGGCGCCGACAGTGTAAGGAGTGCGACCTGAAGCCGCGATTCCCACCAACACATCGCCGGACCCAAACCCGCGTTGCTTCAAATCCGCAGCGCCAGCATCCGCATCATCCTCGGAGGCCTCAACCGCGCGATAACAGGCGTCGTAACCACCGGCGATCACGCCCTGGACCAGCTCCGGCGACACTCCAAACGTCGGCGGGCATTCGGAGGCGTCGAGCACGCCTAATCGTCCTGAAGTTCCGGTGCCTGTATAAAAGAGCCGTCCACCGTTCTCCAGTCGCGCGACAGTTTGATCAACGGCTTTGACGACGTCAGCGAGCACGCGGTTGACTGCCGCTGCAACGGTCGCGTCCTCCTCGTTCATGAGGGCAACAATCTCCGTCGTCGACTGTGAACTGAGATCTTTTGAACGTGGGTTCTCTTGTTCGGTGATTGGAAGCGCGGTTTCCGTTGTCATCTGGATCAGACTGCTAGAGCGATATGATTGATGCGTTCACGCGCCATTCTAGCGGCAGCCACGGCCGGAACGAAGTGAGGCGGCTCGAAATAAGCACGCGGCGCGACTTTTCGCACCTCGGCGCGCAGCGTGTCGAGCATCAGGTCGCCCGCTGAGCGAAACACACCACCCACGTAAGCAATCTGAAAACGCTCGCGTTCCATCTGCAAATTTCGAATTACTGCCACGGCCGCGAGTCCAAGCTCAGTGCCGCCATCAGCGACGATCTGGAGCGCAACTTCGTCGTTTGCTTTCGCTGCGTCAACAACGTCTCTGCCAAATCCGGCTAAACGCTCATTCGTGATTGTCGGCGAGTAGATCGCGGTGGTCAGATCATCCGGGCTTGTAACGTGAAAATACGCACACGCCAGCTCGGTTAACTCCGTCTTTGGACCACGCCCGTCAAATGCATAAGCGACCGCTCGCAGAGCGCGACGTGCGAGCCACGCGCCGCCGCCTTCATCGCCGGCAATCGGCCCCCAACCACCGGCGCAAAAACGCTTGCCACGTGCATTGATGCCGCAGCAGATCGATCCGGTTCCCGCGATCACGACGAGGCCCGGCGCACCGTCAGTTGCTCCATACAACGCGATGTTGGCGTCCGTGACGACTTCGATCTCACCCACACCGAGCGGCATCAGTGTTTCGCGCATGCGTTCCCGCAACTCGCGGCGACGCGCACCCGCGAGCCCGATTTGCGCCGCGATAAGATCTCCCCGCCTGAGCTTCGCCGCGGCGCAAGCACTGTCGATCGCTTCGCGCACAGCAGCAGCCGCTCCAGCAATTCCGACGCGCAAAGGGTTGGAGGGCCCGGCGCGGCCCTCGCCAATCACGCGCTGGGCAGCGTCCATGATGACGGCTTCGGTCTTGGTCCCACCGCCGTCAACGCCGACCACCGAGTTCTGCGTGAGCAAGCGTCTAGCCGGAGGGAGATCTGCTGTTCGTCCTTCAGTACTCACAGTTGGGGCTCGGGCCGACTAGAAAACACAGTCCATTTAACATTATTGATTATTCTAGGGTTCGCTGATTTATAATGGAAACTAAAAGATTTTATTATTACGATAATCCATCTTGATATCGGGGAGCCTTGCTGTTGTGGAAATTCGACAATTACGCGCCTTCGTAGCGATCGCCGAATCGGGCACGTTTACTGCCGGAGCTTTGCGAGTACACGTGACCCAGGCAGCGATTAGCATGCAGATCAGGCAACTGGAAACTGAGATCGGGGCGAAGGTGTTTGTACGCGCCCCGCGCCACGTCATTCTCACGGAAGCAGGAGAGCAGCTCCTACGACGTGCTCGTCACATCCTTCGTGAACATGACGCCGCACTCGATGAAATTGCGGAGCTTGCGGGGGCTGAACGCGGTCGGCTCAGAATCGGGAGCGCCTCGGCGATGGTTCTGACGGAGCAACTGCCATCGATTCTCAAAGAGTTACGAAAGCAACATCCAGCCGCCGAGATCTCGGTAACTTCGGGAACCAGCGAGGTGCTCGTCGACCAGATCCTCGCAGGAGAAGTGGATGTCGCATTTGTCTCACTGCCAGTCGATGTCCGTGGCATCAAGACTGAACGCCTTAGCGACGATCAACTCGTGGCCATCGCCTCACCGCGGCATAAGCTCGCAAAGCAACGAACGATCAGCGCTTACACGCTCGCGGGCGAGCGTCTGATTCTTGGAGAGCGCGGTGGCAACACGCGCCGTTTGATCGATCAGTTTTTCGCCCAGGCCGGAGTGACGCTGCACGTCACGATGGAGCTTAGTCGCCAGCAGGCGATCAAGCGGATGGTTGAAGAAGACATGGGTGTCGGCATCGTTCCCTTGCAGTCAGTGAAGGATGAAGTTGAACGGGGACGCTTGATACGCTGGTGGATCGAGGGCGCGCAAATCAACTGGGAGCTGGGAATCGCGCAGTTGAGCAATGGTTACGACTCGCCGATTATGCAGAAGTTCGTCGCGCTCGCTCATAAGAACTTTGTCAACTCACTTCCGGCCAGTAGCCCCAGGAAGGGCAAAAAAACCGGCCCCAGGTTACACAAGTAATCCGTCGATTAGGTGCTCGATGTCGTCTTCGTTGTTGAAGAAATCGGTGGCGACGCGAAAGCCCTGCGGCTTCTCGGTGACGAGGATATTTCGTTGAGCTAATTGTGCGACGATTTGCCCCGGGTTTTCTTCTGCTACGAGCGTCTCTGCCGAGCGAAACTTCTCGTCCTGAAGCGGCGACAGCACTTTCCGGCCGCTCTCACTAAGTCGCGACGTCAACGTACGATTCAACTCGAGCGCACGCGCCTGAATGTTTGCGATTCCGATCGATTGCATCAACTCAACCGAAGCTCCCAACGCAAACACACCCGCGAAATGCGGACACCCGATTTCAGCACGCGCAGCGACGTCGTGACGGAGGTGTACCTCGTCATTCCTTGTTCCATACGGATCCTGAACACTCAGCCAACCAATGATCCGTTGTCGCGAGGCCGCCTGGACCTCCTTGCTGATGTAAACAAAACCCGATCCATAACCTGACAGCAGCCACTTGTGGCCGGTGGCGCACAAGGCATCGATCTTCATTCGCTTTACGTCGATCTCAAACGCTCCCGCTGCCTGGCTGGCGTTCACAACGAGCGCGTGATTCCCTTTGATACTCGCGAGTTCTTCCAGGTCGCTGCGCAAGCCATTTGAAAACTGAACGTAACTCATGGAGATGATTCCGGTGCGCGTATTCATTGCCGCACGCACATCTTCCGGACGCACCACCCCATCGACCGATTTCACGAAATGCACGGGAATCCTGCGGTGCATCCACGGGATCGTCGTGACCGGAAACTCCAGGTCACAGGAGACAACTTCGCCATGCTTCTCGAGCGCGTCGACGATCAAGTTCATTCCACTTGACGTGTTTGTAGTGAACCCAATCTCTTCCGGATCAGCATTGATAAAGGCGGCGACCTGCTTGCGCACCTCTTCGCAACGCGCCAACCACGTATCCCAATGAACGTCGCCGTCGTTCATCATCTGCTCGTAGTAGAGTGCGCCCGCCTTTGCAGTCGACGAGGCCAGTGGCCCAGCCGCGGCCGTATTCAGATACACACTCCTGCTCGTGACGGGAAACTTCGCGCGAACGTCGGCCCAGTTGATCATTTCCGTTAAATCGATTCCTTGTACGCCTCGAGGTTGTGCTGGATCTTTTGCAGCAGTTGCGACTTGAGGGTGTTTGATTTGAGTTGTTCGGGAGGAACGGGTTGCCATTTGCCGGGAATTAACACTTGTGAGTCGATGAACGCGTCGATCGCTTCCTGCAAACCGTCGGTTCTGATCTTACTCTTCATAGCGATGACCTCTTCGATGATCCACGTGACTGCGTCGCCCGTGATGCGATGCCGGTGATTGATGACGGCCGACCGGTCCTGCAGTGTCTTCAAGATCATGTCGA
>DAIOGT010000086.1:0-18144 GCA_036745095.1 Pyrinomonadaceae bacterium | reverse complement strand
ATACATGAGAAACCTGCAACGCCGGCTCGTTCAAGTCCGTTTCTTGCGCCTATATACACGGGCCCCAAAGGGGAACGAACCAATAAACTCGTGGTGGCTGCAACTTTCGAAAAGGCAAAAACTTAGTTCTTTGCCGAACCTGTGATTTGGGACCGAATAGAACAAACAACAGCTGACCCTTTATCTAATTGCGCCACGCGTAACTTTCTAATGGGCTCAACCTTCCGGCTACCTAAGACCGGCCACTTCTAATCCACCGAGATCCATTCAGCGCTGGCGGGAAACAGTTTTTTCTCAGGATCGATCGTAACGATGTAGGCGCCCAATACTCCGATGCGACGATTTGGTCCAAACGTTATTCTGGGCATTAAGCCGGTCTCAAATTCGTAGAGGCCCTCGAGCGTCGTTACCAGCCGCTCGCGGGTAAGATCCTTCCCGGACAGTTCCAATCCATGGACCAGTATCCTGGCGGCTGCGATTGCCGAAGCCTGGGCTGCGGCGTGTGTCGAAGCGAGCTTGTTTTTCTGCAGCAACGCGTTGTATTCCGCGGCACCGGCTGCGGAGATATCCGCTGGAATGGTCGGAAACGCCAGAAAGACCTGGTCTTTCATTTTCACCGGAACCAGCTCGGTAATGGTTCTTCCGACAAGTGTACCCAGGAGGTAGACCGCCGGCGACCAACCGGCTGCCTCGGCATCTTTAAATAGAGCGCCTGTGTCAGCACCGGAACCGAGATGAAACACAGTGTCGATGCCCTGGTGCTTCAGTTCGGTCACAGACTGGGCCGCGTTAAATCTCTCACGCGGGTAATACATTCTTGTTAACGCGCTCCATCCTAGCTTCTTTCCGTGGTCTTCAATGCTGTTTGCGATCTGTCTGCTGAACTCAGCATCGGGACATATGATGGCCACTCGCGATTTTTTTGGATCGGTTTTTTTCACCGCAAAGCTGACCAGCGTCTTTGCTTGTTCCTTCAGACCAGGCAGCAAATAGAAAACATAGCGGTTAAGCGGCAAGCCTCTCTGCGGTAGCAGTGCGGAAGGACCGATGAAGGGCACTTCCTTCTCCTGACTGAGCGCCGCAACGCTCTCTTCAGCGCCAACAGTGAGGCCACTCACGATCGCGAAGACCTGCTCGTCGTCGATCAGGTGTTTCATGTTTGTGAGGGTCGAGGCTGTGTCTCCATGCATGAGGCGCAATTCAATTTTGCGATTATAAATGCCGCCTCGGCTATTGACCTCGGCAAAATACGCCTGCAACACGTTTCCCATCGACTCGCCCAAACCCGTAAGCGTGTTCTTGTCCGGCAACAGTGTTCCGATCACTATGCTGGTGTCGGAGACGCCCGGATCAAAATCCGTCTCGATGCGTTTTAGATAGGCGATCACATCCGACATATCCTGTAGGGGCATTCGATAGGTGGGCATAGCCACGGAAAGTTTGTTACCGGCCGGATCGACACCGGCTGTCACCGTTCGAACGAATGAGGTTTCGGAAAAAGCGGGGTGCCTTCGTCCGGATTCGTGGGCATGGCCGTATGGCTTTGTCAGGTGTGACCAGGTCATATTGCCGGCGGTCACTCCGCCCTCAGTCTTTCCCTGGCCCTGGGCGCCGTGACAACCTGCGCAGGTAAGAGTCGCGGCCGGCACCTCGATCTCGCCCATCATGGCCGTAATCTCTTGTCCGGATGAACTCTCACCTCTGAGGTAGAAGGCCTTGCCGCGCTTTTCTTCCGGTGACAGTTCGCGCCGCACAGGTTGAGTCGAGCTCTGGAACGAGCCGGCGTTGGCTTTCGAGATCCCCGCTGGACGATCACTCAAAATCGCGAAGCCCACAAGCGCGCTTAGAAGGACGACGATCGGTTTCCGAAGTTGGATCATCACTTTGGTGTCGTACGGCTATCGATCATTAAGCGCATCTTCGACAATCTTCATCAGCTCATCAGCTTTTGCCAGGCCAAACGCTTTCTTCCAGAGACCTTTTGGTTCATTCCCAATGATAATGATGTTTGTATGACCCTCTTTGGCTGGGACATACTGCCCGAGTTTGTAGAGGGCCCAATCGACGTTCTCTTTTTTCCCGGTGAGAAAAATCCAACCCGGGCGGGCATGAAATCTTCGGCCGTATTCCTTCAGTCGTGAGGGCGTGTCGGTCTCAGGATCGACGCTCATCGAAATCAGGAAAGCGTCTTTCCCCAAACGATCGCCAAGGGCCTCCTGCACTTTTTCTAGATTCCTGTTTATCGGCGGACAGACGCCGGTGCAGGTGGTAAAGAAGGTGTTGATTACTACAACTTTGTCCTTTAGCACGTCGCTGTAAAACCGCATCTTCTGACCGTCTTGATTGATCAGCTCGACATCTGAAAAGTATTTTTCGGCCGCTGAGCGCACCCGTGCTGACGCTGCGGGTTCGGGCTGCTGCAACGACGACGGCTCAAGAGGTTTCGGCTTCTGGCCCGGTGGTTGATCCTGGCCCTTGACTGAGAACGAAACTATTCCGAGCAGGAGAATTACTGCGCTGAGAAACTTTGGTTTCATGGTTTTGCTGCCTCTTTAGTTCTCGTGCCGTCTACTCTTCCTTCAAAGACATCGATGATTAACCCGACCATCTGGGCTGACTTGGCAAGGCCATAAGTGCGCGTCCATACGCCGGTGAGATCATTGCCGACAATCACAGTCGGCGAGTGGTCCTCTCTTCGCGACACTGATGCTCCCAGGGCATACAGCAAATTGTCTATCTGCTCCTTGTTGCCGGTCACAAACGTCCAACCGGTTCCTGCTTTGAACTTGGCGCCCCAGGCCTTTAGCCGCTCAGGTGTGTCCGTCAGGGGATCGACGCTGATTGAAATGAAGTGAACGTCTTTCCCCACCTTGTCTCCCATCTCCGTTTGCACTCGAGCAAACGTTGCGCCGAGCGGCGGGCAGATCGTCGTGCAGTTGGTGAAGATGAAGTTGATCGCCACGGTCTTTCCTTTGATCAGATCACTATAGAAATGAAGCGAGTTGCCATTTTGGTCCAACACCTCGACTTCAGGAATGACCATTTTTCTGACGGACCCCGGAGCACTCGTTGCGGTACTGGCAGCATCGGTGGAGTTTGCGCTCATGACTACGGCTTCCGAGACGGCATTGTTGGCAACCAGATTTTGGTCACCGGTTACCGCAGTGCTCGTCACAGCACGCTCAAGCCGCAGATCCATCTTGCATTTCGGGCACTTGCCGCGCTTAGCTGACTTGACCTCGGGATGCATTGGACAAGAGTAAGACTTTACTTGCTTTGTCGTGGTCTTCTTTTGCTCCGAGCTTTGCTTGAGCCGCCCCGTTTTGGAAAAGGCCTGCGCCTGGAGCCCGATCCCGAGCAACATGACAGTCAGCACGAATGCCTTACAGAGTCTCGATCTACTGCGCGGGTTAATATTGGAAATTGCGGAGGCTGATTGTTTGTTCATTTCATTAATCTCCAGATCGTTTCGAACGATGAGGTCACTTCTCTTCAACACTCAGGGCTTGTGAGCGGCGGCTTCGGAAACGCTCTCATCGATCGCGTTGAAGGTCAGGTGAGGTAAATCTTTGTACCGAACACCCATCGAACTAGATTCAACGAAAATCGTGTAGACACCGGCCTCCGGAAGGTTGAGGTTGATTTCGTAGATGCCGTCTCCGAGTGGCTTTGCAATATCGCGTCGCTGCCACGTTCCAGGAGCGAGGAGTGTTAGTACCCGCACATCCTTCAAATCGTTTTTGGATCTGTTGGTCGCCGTTTCAATGAGTTTGAAACGAAGCGGGAAATTCTTACCAACGCGCAACGTGATCTCCTTCATTTGGTGCTCGAGCCGCAAGGCTACCGTGGGTGCTTCTTTCAGTGACGGATTCTGGTCCGCCGCCACCTCAAAGCAGTGTGCTATCCGAGGAGAGTCAGCCAAAAAAGCTACGTCGTAGTGTCCGCTCGCCGGCAATTTGACTGTAGTTGAATAAACGCCGGGATTCGTTTCTCGCAAGCTGCGATCTACGACCAATACCGCTAGCGGCTCGCGTCGATAATTCTGAAAGTTGCCCATCGGCGCCGCCATGCCTTCGGCGTAGTAATAAAGGACTTTGTCAGCGGGGTTAGCCAGAATGACGGCGTTTCCCTCCGGCGCCCGCACGATTGAATCTGCCGGTACTGGCACTGAGCCATTCACTGGGAGCGCCTGGCCGCCGGGAAACTCCGAGATGTTAACCTCGGTCGCAATCGTACTCAGGCGAAGCATGACTACGCTCTCCGTGTTCAGTGATCTGACGAAAGCGAACGTATCGGTAAAAATGATTTGATCGGGAGCCTTCCCCACCCTTACTTCGTGAAGCATTCGATTCGAGGCGGCATCGAAAACACTCACGGTGCTCTCTTTGGTGTTGACCACGAAGCCATACCGACCACCCGGGGCAAAACGAATCGAGCGCAACCCCGGCTTTGCTTTCATCCGCGCCAGGATCTGGCCTTGCTCGTCGATGCTTGTGATGGTCCCTTCGGTCTCGCTGCCAACGTAGATCGCCTTGCTCAATTCAGATAGCGCAATCGAAACAGGATTTGGACCAACCTTGACGTCGCTGACTTTCGAGAGCGTCCGCACATCAACGATTGACACCGATCCACTCTCGCCATTTGCAATAAACGCGAACCGGTTGTCAGCGGTGACGACCGTCTCATGCCGGCCTGCGCCGGTTGCGATCTGAGCTACAACTTTGAGCGTCCCCGTATCGATCACAGTAACGCCGCCCGCTTCGTTGTTTGCGTCGCTCGCTACCCACAAATATTTCTGGTCGGGCTGCAACGTGATGCGCGTCGGCTTGATGCCCGTGTCGATGTAATTCGCGACGGTCCAACTCCGAGTGTCGATCACCGCCACTTGATTAATGAGAGGCAGGCTGACGAAGAGCTTTTCGCCCTGGCGACTCAAGACCCAGTCTTCGCCGGGACTCTTCATCATTACCAGAGTCAACAGCTTGCTTCCGCCAAAACTCAACAATGGATCAATAACGGAGATGTCGGGACTCCGATTCAAAGCGAGGATGTAATAAGAATTCAAGTCGACATCAGGACGCGCACGCATGCTGCCAGTTAGATACGATTGGATCTTCTCGCGACATTGCGCCGGGTCGACCGCCTTGTCTCCCGCTCGCAGGCTGAGCCACGCGGAAAGGTTCAGGCCTTTGATGGGAGTGCCGGTCGTAGTATCGGTGACTTTGAATTTTACGTTCGCATCTTCGCCGGCTCTTACCCTGGTCGCATTCTTTGCATTCGGGTCGAGACTGAACTCGATCGCAATTCCCTGCTCGACGATCTTTTGCGCGCGGGTGGGCTTGGCAGGCTCCTGCGCCTGCACCGCCACCGCGCCGAACAATAAAACCAGGACGCAAGCGGAGTGAACTGCACGTCGGGCAGTAACCATACACCGCTGATACTTTCTTTTTGAATCTCGGATCTTACGTAGGTCCATCTTTGCCTCCACCAATGTCTCTGTTCTGATTTATCCGCGCTAATTTGTGGCGGTTTACTTGGGCGAAACTGCCCTCGTAGCCGAGCCGCCAAAACTACTTCTCACGGTGATGTTGTTTGGATTTGTGGGCCAGGACAACTGGCCGTTGAAACGCCCGCCACCGCTATTCTTCAACGTGCCAATCAAGGCGCCGGTCGCCGTTTCATGAACACGAAGCGTCGCGTTTGGCTGGGTGCTGGTGGCGTCAACACGTAACCACCTGCTCGAGCGCTGGTACTCAGCGCGTTGAATGTTAATGGTGTCAACCGCTGGCGTTGGTGTCGGGGTCGGGGTCGGGGTCGCCGTTGGTGTTGGTGTTGGAGTTGGCGTTGGCGTTGGCGTTGGCGTTGGTCCAGTATTCCCTATCTTCACGACAAAGGCATCATCGTGATTACTGAGACCGCCTCCGTTGTTAACTTGCAAAGGATTGGCTGTGGGGAAGTTGCCCGATGAGGTATCGCCGGTGACGTAAACATCGCCGCTTGCATTCGAAGCGATGCCCCGGCCCTCATCCGTTAAGTTGCCACCAAGAAATGTCGAATAGACCAGCCCGGAACCCGTGGCATTCAGTTTTGTGACAAAAGCATCGCTCAGCCCGCCTCCGTACGTCGCCTGGATTGGGTTGCTGATCGGAAAATTGTTCGAGGTGGTATCGCCGGTAACGTAAGCATTACTCGAATCGTCCAGAGCGATCGCCCATCCTCTATCAACGCCTGCGGTCCCACCAAGATAGGTGGAATACACCAGCCCTGAGCCCGTCGGATTCAGCTTGGTAACAAAAGCATCGAAGCTGCCTCTGATTTGAAAGGCTCCCGGTGTGACGGGGAAGCCCTCATAGGCCGACGTAAATGGATTGTCGAATGATTCGGTTATCCCGGCGACGTAAGCATTACCGTTGGTGTCAACTGCAATTCCCTGGCCCTGTTCACGGCCGGCGCCGCCAAGAAATGTAGAGTAAACCAGCGCTGTGCCGCTGGGCGTAAACTTCGTAATGAAGGCGTCGAGTCCGGCTCGAGCGGTATCAAACGCGCCGGCAGTGATGGGAAAGTCAGGCGAAAAGGTATAGCCGGTTACGTAGGCGCTGCCCGCGCTGTCCACCGCGATTGCTTCGCCCCAGTCGTTGTCGCCGTTGATGACCCTTCCGCCTCCAAGGTAGGTCGAATAGACCAGCGACGAACCGCTGCTGTTTATCTTCGTAACAAAGGCATCATTGTTTCCGCCGGCGTAGTTTGGTTGGAAGGCATTGACGGTGGGAAACGTGCAGGTCGAGGAGCGACAGACGGTCCACCCCGTGATGTATGCGTTGGCAGCACTGTCGAGAGCTATGCCCCGGCCAAAATCATCAAGGTTACCGCCAAACCGCGCCGAGTATACGAGCGCTGAGCCGGCCGCATTTAATTTCGTGATGAAAGTGTCGAAACCGATCGGCGCGGTCTGGAACGCGCCCGCAGTCGTTGGAAACTTGGTACTCCCTGCTTCTCCGGTTACGTAAGCGTTGCCATCGGAGTCGACAGCTATGCCATTACCGCTGGCGCCGTTGAGGTAGGTCGAATAGATAAGCGCGGACCCCGATGGGTTGAGCTTGGTGACAAACGCATCGCCACCACCATAATTCGTTTGAAATGCTCCTGGCGTAGTCGGAAAGTCAATTGCGGCCGTCTGGCCGGTAACATACGCGTTACCAAGCGAGTCTGTCGCAATGGAGTAACCCTGATCGAAGCCGCTGCCTCCGAGGTAGGTCGAATAGGTCAGCACTGGATCAATGATCAACGGTCTGTTGGAATCGTAAGCGCCAACGTGAAACCCTACGCGCTTCACGCCATTCGGAACATAACTTACTGACACTTCCTCCTTGACACCATTCGCTTCCTGATAGGCGACAGGTTTGCTCTGACGAATGATCCCCTGCTCTGTATGCAACAGGAGGTCCCCCATGCGATCGATCTCAAAGTCGTTAATGCCGCCAAATGCCATCTGGATGATGTCAGGCTTGGCTCCAGGCGCAACTACGAAATCATATTCGAGCCGGCGCTGGTTGCCGTAATAGACCATGTCGATGCCCGGATAGACTTGCGTGTAGCGCACGCGAGTAAAACTGGGAATGTTTGTGTGCCATTCAGTTGGATTTGGACCAGCGAAATAGTTACTGGTGGCCGCCAACTGTTCGAGACCCTCGATTCGAGGATCGGGATTGGCGCCTTCCAATTTCATCCGCACGACGCGGCGGGGCGGTCTGGTCCCACTGCCACGTGACTCATTATCATGAGCGCGGCTTCGCAATTCACGATTCTCTTTTCCGCTCTTGCGAACAGCCGGGTTGTCCAGAGCCATGACCGCCTCAGTTGCGGTCAGAAAGAGGACATACCCTTCGCTCCGCGTGAGAAACCTGACCTGCTCATGAGTCTGTCCCTGATTAAGTTCGAAGCTGAGCGGTAGTCCACTGTAAGCGGCGCCCGGATCAGACTGGCTCATAAGGTTCGCCGGGACAGGCTTGCGAATGTTTGCAAACGCCGGGGTTGTTAATGTGTTTGCTGGAATACCTATGAGCGAGAGTATTAGGACAAAAGAAAGTAATGCTTCAATGCAGAAATCGTATCTATTTGAAACCGGTGACATGGATCTACCCCTTGAGGCTAGTTAGAGAGAAGTGCAGCCTGCCTGCGGCAAGCTGCACTCCTGCAAGTTCCCTTTTGCGAAGTTCGCAATCAGGATTCATGCGTCACGGACTGACGCGGAAGATGCCCCAGATGCCGCCGTCGAATTGGAAAGCGGGCTGAGTTCGGTACAAATAATCGCCCGCCACCCGGCGCGCGCCGCCGGCGCCGTTGACCGGAATCACTTCATAATGAGATGAGGCCCCAACTCCGTATTGGGCTCCCTTGAACTCTGACAAGGGATTGTTTCCAATATTCTTCGAGTTGTTCATGTAAGGCTCTTCCTGCCAGAAGTGTCCGTGCAGGTTGAACACGTTATTGCGCATGTGTCCGTTGGCATTCAGGATTCGGAACCTGACCGCCTCGCCGGCGCGGGCCGTAAATACCGGTGTCTGCGGATCGCCACCCACCTGCGCATTTGTCATCACATTTGTGAAGTCGAAGTTGCGCGTTGTCTGGAAATCAGTTTGGGGCGGGTAATTCATGCGTTTCCACAATGGCTCAGTGCGATAGTTAATCGCTTTCTGGGCCGAGTCTTCCGCATCTTCAGCGCCCTCCGGACCACCCAGGTTTGGTACCGGACTTCCATCCGCGAACCTCATGTTGATGTCAGTCTGGAATTGGACCACGAATTCACGGAACGTCGTGCCATCAGACTTGGTTACTGTGGCTTGCGCTCGTGAAGTCGAATCTTCAATCCAGCTGGATCCCTGAGGTTCGATGATCAGGGAACCGATTGCTCCCTTATTGCTGTGCTTGATCGGATCGGAAGAGATTAAGTTGGTCGCGCCGAATTCGATCGGCGTCGCTATTCGTTGGTTGCCGTTGATGACGATGTCGCCGGCGTACCACCTGTACCGGGCAATGCCACCTGGTCCAACTGTCTGGTTAGGATTGAACCCGACGTTCTTCCCGTCACTGTTCGCCACGTTGTAAGCGACCAGTTGCGGGTGCAAACCAACCTGACTGGAAGGTCTGACCTGGTTGGCATTGAAGTGGTGGATCAGGTTCCACATGGTGTTGAAGCCCGCCAGATCCGCCTGTGTCGCCGGCAGCCTGTTGTTTAGAACGAAGTTGATACATTCGCCTGCGGCGGCACGCACGACGAGCGGCTCAATTGGAACGTTCTTCTTGACCCTGCCCTTGTTGTCAACATCGGCGCTGCGGAAGTACATGATCGCCGTTGGATCATTGAGTGCACCGCCGTTCCCGGCCCGACTGTTGTAAACGAGCTTGCCCCCTGGAAGCGCCAAGGCATTGACTGCCGTCACGTTGATAGTTCGTTTGGGAGCGGCACCCGGACAAACACCCGCCGCGAAGCTCTTACCCGTGGCGAAGTCGGTCGGAAGCGACGTGATTACGGTGGTCGTTGTTTGGATGGGTCCAATCAACGACGTATCAGAGGTTAACGACGTATCAGAGGTTAACGACGTATCAGAGGTTAACGAAGTCTCCGTTAACGTGGCTACGCTGCCATCTGCGTTATAAGTAAAGGTCGTGGTACTGGTGCTATCGGTACCGAGCATAGTACCCGACATCAGCGAGGTATCGGACGTGGTCGTGAAATCTTTCGTAAGTGAAGGGTCCGTTGAGTCGGCGAAGATCGTAGAACCCGTCGGGAAGCTGCTGTCCACCGCAAAAGCCGCGTCGTTAGTCGTCAACGGTGCCGCGCCTTCCACGTTGTTAGGCAACGTCAGCAGGTCGGTCTGTAAGCCAGCCCGGCCATTGTAGACTCTAAGTAGACCCCAGACGCCGTTCCACTGTCCGTCGACCGAGGCGCTGTTCTGGTATAGGTAATCGATGAAGGGCCGGTTACCCATGATCGATTCCTTGCCGGTGATAAACTCAAAGTGCTCAGAAATACCGGCCATCTGCGAGTTTCGGAAGCCCGAATTATTGACCGCTAACGGATCCTGTGGTGTGCCTGGTTGATGCAACCACTTATGACCGTTAATGGTCATGTTGTGTGTTTCTTCGTGTGCTCCCACGAGAATACGAATCTGAACTTTGTCGTTTTCGTAGGCTCTCAGGAGTGGTGTGAACGGATCGCCCGGTTGGACTCCCTTAGTCAACGCCGGATAGAAGGTCGGCTGAACATTGAAGGCCGGATCGGCGCGAGTGATGTTTGATTTGTAAACCTTGGACAGATCACCAGCGGCTCCACTCGCCTGCGTGTTAGTTCCTGGATTTCGCACGCGGAAAGGCACCGGCTCGTTGCGATAGTTGACGCTCATGGTACCTGGGTCAGCGGCTGAGACCGCTTCCGGACATGGCGCCGGAACATTGCCCGGACAAACCATTCCGTTCTCAACGATGAAAGGCAGTCCCACTTCGTTCTTGATTGGCGGGTTGATCACCCGCACTGGATCGGCTATCGGCTTGCCACCAACGCCGACACCGGCGCCGGCCTGATAGGCCAGTTGGAAATCCGCGAACTCAAACAGAAACTCGCGGTGACTCCTGGATGCAACTGTTTCAATGATGTTCGCCTGCCAGCTTGTCGGCCCGCCATCTAATGTGCGGGTTCCCATGGTGACGCCGGTCTCGGGATTCTTCCAGATCGAACCCGTGGGCTCGATCACCAAACCGGCATAAAGCCCGGCCTGCTGGTGAGTTGATGGTCCAAAGTGGTCGTGCGTGAAGACAGTGCGCAGTGTCCGATCCACCCCATTGTTGTTCAGCGTATCGTCGGCGAACCACCGCTGCACGGTTGTCTGTGCGCCGAGTGTACCGAAGAAAGGATGCGGTGTGGCCTTGGGACAGGTAAAAGTGCCGTCGCGCGAGTCACCCGAATTAACGCCGATGCATCCATTTTGTTTGCGAATCGCTCGGATACGTTCAATCACCTCGTCGGGACTAAAAGTTCCGTCTTCATAGTTGAAGCCGTTACCTGAACCGTCTGACGAAGTTACGTCGAACTTCACGAGGTGAATGTGCTGGCCGACGATGTCGGTTGGCGTACGCACCTGAAAGTCATCCTGCTCGTAAACGCCAGGCACCAGATTCGTGTGGTGGAACGTGATGCAATCGTTGGTGTTCGCGCGGAAGAAAAACGGTTCCGGCGGTCTCGTGCCGGCCTTCGTGGGAGCTACGTCC
Source organism: Pyrinomonadaceae bacterium (assembly GCA_036745095.1). Taxonomy (GTDB): domain Bacteria; phylum Acidobacteriota; class Blastocatellia; order Pyrinomonadales; family Pyrinomonadaceae; genus PSRF01. The sequence goes on along the minus strand of DAIOGT010000086.1, from coordinate 6,879 downwards.
GCCCAGAGCGACAGAATGCGTGACTGCGGAAAATGCCAGCCTGCTTTGTTTAGTTTAAGGTCGAGCTGAAATGCGGCCGCTTTGTACGTGCGCGGATTGCCGGTGGGAGTTCCGTCACTCTTGATACAGGGATCTGCGAAAGGAGCGCCAGGCTTTCGTGGCAGTCCATTCAGTATGAAGTTGGCTGCCGTTCCATCCGGCCTGAAGCTCGCATGCAAACGTTTTTCGTGGTAAACCATCGCGGCTATCTCACTAGCCGTTCCGGTCTCGGGAATCGCGAGCGCGATCGCCGTCAGAAGTTCCTTGCTGAAATCGAGACGGGTTTCGACGTGATGCGTGGTGCCCCCTGTGATGATGTGACGCGTTAGACCGCCGTTATCAATTGTGTCGAGCGGCGGTTTCGGTGGGCGGTGACCAGCCACAGCCGGACTAAAAAAGGGATAGCCTGGCACGCTTGCGGTTGGCATCGGCGCCATAGCCAGCGTCGGTATGGGAACGATCGCCGGTGTTGGTGTGCCCGCGATGATTTCTCCATCAGGCAACGCGCGCGCGCCGGCAACCGGAATCCCGCTGCTGTTCAGCACTGTGCCCGCTTCAAATACATCGTGCGCGCGCCATAGTTCCCACATGCCTTCCGCGAAGTGCGGATAGAAATGGCAATGGAAAATTGAATCGCCGACGACCTGGTTTCGATTTCCCGTTCCGCCGTGGACGATTTCTGTAGTAAATGCAGAACCCGGTCCAAGCGCCTGGCTATCGAGGTAAGTGGAGTTGTCGTCGTCAGGTGTTTGCAACCACTGGTGCGCATGCAGGTGGTGGATGTGGTGCTCTTTCGGTCCCGCGTGCACGACTCTCATCTTCACGGGGTCTCCGATATAGCTGTGATGTACATTGGACGGGTCGTCGGGATACAGGACCTTCGTGGCCTTTCTCCCAAGGATTAGCTGTCCATTGCTGGTGGTGTTGGCCGGCTTGTCAACGATCTGGGCCGGGTCGCCAACTGTCCATGAAGAAAGGAAGAATTCCTCATACTTGCACTCGGTGCAGTTGAACATCGGCCCGACACCGAGTCGATTGGCCAGAATCTCTGCACCCGCGCCAGCCATACCATAGTTAATGGCAAACTTGTCAGAAACGCTGGCCAGCGTATGCCTGAGAATCGGATCGCGAAACTGCGGAAAAGACTGCACGCTCCGCGCTTCGTCGTGATAGACCACTGTGAACTCCCGGAACGGTCGATTGCGATCCGGTTCAGTCGCATTCGGCCGGTACGTACCGGCAGGAAAGCGTCCTTTGTTGGGTCCAGTGATGATGGCATTCAAATCCGTGTACACGATGTTGAGGTTGGCATCGAGCATCTTGAACTTGTTGTAATCGAGGATCGGCTGACCGGCGGGCGTGGTGCCGATTTTCGCCGCCGCCATCTCTGCCGCGGTCACCTGCGAGCGGTACCATTCAGCGCCGCGAACTTGGACGTTGACGCTACCAAAGAGCCCTTCCGCCAGGGTTCCACCATCCGCTTCTCCGGAGGTAGTGGCGGCAGTGCTGTACATCAAATTGTTCCCTTCACGTGTTGCAGCCAAGGTGTAGATGGCCGACCCGCCGGGACTCACCAAACTTGGCGGGTTGGCGCCCACGTTCGATCCGTCGGAGGCGATGCTCCCAACCAGTTCCATGCCGATGACGTGTACGCCGGCGGACCGGGTGGCAGGCTGGTTACTGAGAGGGCTGGGAGACAGAAGGTTAGTAAAACTAATTCGCAGGCAATCGCCGTTGTTCATGCGCAGCACGATAGGCCGTGGTCGTTTGTTAGACCGCAACCGCACGTTGCCGGCGACGATCCCTTTCAATGGATCAATCGCAACGACGTCCTGCTTAAGCGCATAGATCATTCCGTTCGGGTTCACTGTTCCAAGTCGGTTGTAAATGATCGCCTGATCGAGCGCGACCACGCTTGCTTTGATTGTGCGTTCACAGACCGGCGCCACCGTCGGCTCCGGAAGTGCTTCCGGCAATACAAGTATTTCCTCTTGTGCCTGAACGCTTACTGTCATTAACAGCAAGACTAGAGTTGCCAGGGCAAACAGTAAGGAGAGCTTCCTCCTTAGGTAGGTGGTATTCTTAGTTTTCATCTTTCTCCTTCAGAGGTTCACAATACTTGCAGCGGTCGGGAGCAGTCGCAATCAACCGGTATTCAGAACCTGACGTTCATTACTTCGGTGCGGAAAACCTTACTTCGGTGCGGAAAAAAATCTGCATTGACCGTTGCTCACTCTGCTGGTCCAACATGTCCTTCTGGGGCAGCGGTTCTCACGAGTTTGGAACGCTCCTAGTGCAATAGGCATGCCCTCACACAAAGGAGCGATCGCTTGCGGTTCTGTGACTGTTAACCAAGTGCGAACCAGTTCGTGTCTCAAAGTGAAACCAGAACGGTGCGAGCGTGCTTCAGTTTGAGAATGAGGTGGGCAAACTTTCGAGTTTGGCGGTGATAGTTAGGAATGGTTTTCTATGGACAGGCGGCAACCCTGGTCCACTTGGTCTTGGACCAGAGCGGCGAAGGAGAGTTCAGCAGAGGAGGCGCAGCACGGCCGCAATCAAAGGCCGTTTTCTCACGCAGAAGCGCAAAGACGCAAAGTGAGAACAAAGAGTTTCCTTTGCACCTTTGCGCCAGAAAGTTTGTTAGAGAGACAGGCCTTTCTTCAGCGCAGGGCGGGCCCTGAGCTTCCTTTGCAACGTGCTTTCATTGGGCCGCTCGATCTTAATGCCAAATTTCTTGAGCTTGCGGTAAAACGTGGGCCGCGGGAAACGAAGAATTTGTGCGCTTTCCTTTACGTTACCGCAGGTGCGCTCAAGGGTTTGCTTGATCGCTTCACGCTCAATCTCCGCCATCGGCACCAGTGGGGGAATAACAAATGTAGAGCGAGTGAGGCGCGCGCTATGAAACTCCTCCGGTAGGCAGCCAGGCAGCAGTTCATATCCGGGACAGAACAGCACGGCACGCTCAATGACGCTCTCGAGTTCGCGTATGTTCCCTGGCCAATCGTACCGAAGCAGGCGCAAAACAGTCTCAGGCGAGATGTCTCGAATTTTCTTATTGTACTCACCGTTGAAGCGCTTAAGAAAACGTTTGGCAATCAGGAGCACATCATCAAGGCGCTCGCGCAAAGGCGGTACCTTGATCTTGATTGTGCTGATACGGAAGTAAAGATCTTTCCGCAAGCCGCCTTCTTCCAGGAGCGCTACTGTGTTGCGGTTCGTGGCTGACACGAGCCGAAAATTTACGTTAATCTCCCGCTCATCACCCAAGCGGCGCAGCTTTCGTTCCTGTAAGACTCGCAACAGCTTGGTTTGAAGCTGCGCAGGCATCTCGCCAACCTCATCGAGTAGCAGCGTGCCTCCGCTCGCTGCCTCAATCAATCCGCGCTTATCTCTGTGGGCACCGGTAAAGGCACCTTTCCTGTATCCGAACAGTTCTGATTCGATCAGCTCGTGCGGCATGGCGGCGCAATTAATCCGTATAAACGGACCGGAAGCGCGTTGACTCTGGGTGTGAAAAGCTGTCGCGATCAATTCCTTTCCGGTTCCGCTCTCACCCTCAATCAATACGGATGCACCGGAGGGGGCAGTTGTGCATATCGTCTCGATAATCTGGCGCATTTTGGGGTCGCGGCCGATCAACCCAAAGGTTTCGGCGTCCGCACCTAATGTGAGCTTAAGAGTTTCATTCTCGCGCCTCAGGGTCGCGAACTGTAAGGCACGTTCTACTAGTGCAAACAGACAATCAGGCGTACATGGTTTCTCCAGGTAGTAATAAGCCCCGCGCTTGATCGCCTCGATGGTTATGTCGATGGAACCATAGGCAGTCATCAAGATGACTTCTGTATCGGGAGTCTCGCTCTTGATGTGCGTGATCAACTCAATCCCGCTGGCATCCGATAGACGAAGGTCAGTAATGACCAGATCAACGCTAACATTCCTCAGGATCGTTATTGACTCCGCAAGACTCTGTGCGGTCAGGACTTCGAAACCTCCGTCACTCAGAATCAGATTGAGGGATGCCTTTGAGCTCTTGTCATCGTCAACAAGCAGGATCCTCTTTGGTACACGTGCTTTCACTTGATCGGGCTCCACTCTTCGCGGAAATTCGATGTCTGCGTATCTTGGCGTAATTCGACTCTAACCGAGATAACTCTTTCTGCGAGGATCGAGTTCGTCTCCAATCAGTCGTTTGCGGAATAACTTATTCCAACTTCACGGCGAGCATGTGGGGGGCACAAACTGTAAATTGCCGAAGCGGCAGGTCAAGTTCAATCTTGGACGAGCAGACGTCTACCTTGTCAAGAGCGAGTTAAGGAGGTCGTTGCATCTCTTTCGATTGAAAGTACGAGGGGCATTTTTCCTCAAAAGAGATTTAACCGTCTGTGCGCTAACTCACATAGAACACTTTGTCTTGCTCGAAGTGCACGACTCCTTGCCAAGTCATGTCACCGTTGACCAAGGGTTCAATACTAAAGCTGTGCCTTCAGCACGATTCTTGCAAGACCGTTGGCGCATATCACAATTAACGCACAGGTGGTCCACTTGACCTGATGCAATCAGAGAAGGAGACGAAATGAGGAGACTTTTACACGCGCTTGTGGTTTCGATTATCGCGTTGCCGCCGGCGATCCGGTCCCAGACCCCAATTGTGCCGGAGATTAAGAACACGGCCCCGGCGCCAGTCAGCGCCCAAGGTCGATCCCAACCCAATAAGACCGTGGAGGATTGCGCGTGTGAATCACAGGTTCTACCCGAGGGTTTGGCAATCGTAAACGATGTTCGGATTACCAGGCACGACATCGCAAAAGCGACCAGGGAATCTGTGGGTCAACTACAAGGACAAGTCACGGAAGCTCGGAAGAGAGAGCTTGACCTCCTCATAAACTCAAGACTGCTGGCGGATGAAGCTAAAAGGCGTGGAATTGGAACCACAAAGCTGCTCGAACAAGAGGTTGTCGCGAAGGTAAAGGCGCCAACAGATACTGAGGTCCAGACTTTTTACGATCAGAACAAGGGGCGTATCCAAGGCGACTTCAAAGACGTTAGGGAGGATATCCTCCGATTCTTGCTGGATCAGCGACAGCGGATCGAGGCGAAGCGATTTTCCGATGTGCTCCGGGAAGCCAGCGAAACGCGCGTCCAGGTTACAGAAGTTACGCCACCACGCAATCAAGCTGAACGTGCCCGCGTACTGGCAACTGTCAACGGCGAGACAATCACATCAGGTGACGTGGAGGATTCACTTCAGCCCATGATATTTGACGTCCAGGAGCGGATCTACAAACTACGTAAGGACGAGCTTGAGCTGAGCATCAACGACACGCTCTTGGTGCAGGAGGCACAGAAGAGAAAGGTCACGACGAATGCCCTGCTCGACGCCGAGGTTAAGCCAAAAGCTGTAACCGAGGAACAGGCGCGTGTCTTCTTCGAACAAAACAAGGACCGGGTAAGCGGAGACTTCGATCAAACCAGAGATTCGATCATGCGCTATCTGGAACAAATTGAGGTACGTGTTGCGGAGCGAGCGTTTGTTGGAAAACTGCGCGCCGCCGCTTCGATTCAAATATTTCTGGTCGCTCCTGAATCGCCGGTCTTTTCCATTTCGACAGCCGACCAGCCTTCGCTAGGTAGTGCTGGGGCTCCGGTTACAGTCGTCGCGTTCACGGATTATCAATGTCCGAGTTGCGCAGCGATCCATACGGCCCTGGAGCGCCTGGTCAAGGAACACGGCGACAAAGTAAGGCTTGTCACGCGCGACTTTCCACTGACCCAGCACACCGAAGCCTTCAAGGCAGCGGAAGCTGCCGAAGCTGCCCGGGAACAGGGCAAATACTGGGAATACGCGCACCTGCTGATGCACAATCAATCGGCATTGAGCGTGGACAAGTTGAAGGTTTATGCAAGTGAACTCGCTCTCGATCGGTCCCGCTTCGACAGCGCACTGGACTCGGGAAAGTTCGCAGAGATGGTGCAACGTGATATCGAAGAGGGTATGAAGCTGGGCATCAATGCGACGCCAACAGTATTCATCAATGGCCGTCGCGTGTCGGCTAAGAGTTATGACGAATTGAAAGAGAATGTTGAAGCGGCGTTTAAGGCTCTGTCTCAAAACGAAGCGCGTAGTATGCCCATGCCTTAGCGATCCACAATAACAAGACCCACCTATGGCCGTGCCGCAGGTGCGAGGTTTTGTGTCTTGAGCGCGCTTTCTGCTTCACCCAAAAAACGTAGTCATTGTCATCAGTAATATCCGCGGCCATAAATCCCCACAAACGGCGCTGCAACAACGCCTCCCCTAAAAGGCGCAAAACAAAACCCCTGGGAAAAGCCATATTGATTAGGACAGGAATAAATTCTCAAGAAGGTAGAACACCATGCCGCCCGATATCCACGACAAATTCCCAATCAGGGAGAGTCTTTCCCCACCCATCGTCTCTCCTCCCGTCTACGAATGTGCTGAAGCGGTTTTCGTTAGCGGCTTCGTCCCACATGCGGAAGTTCGCGTTTTTGCGAACACCTCTGAAGAGCTCGCAAGGGTAGAGCCACCATTTGGCTTCGCTCACATAACGCTTAAACGCCGCGTAAAACTTGGCGAGTCGCTTACCGCAACGCAAACGGTCAATGGCGTCCAGAGTCCTCACTCCATCCAACCCGTGATCGTTGCCGCTCTTGATGAAAATGCAGTTAAGACTACGAAACCAGACGTGGGCAAACAGCTATTCGAGTGTGGCATCGTGGTCCCAGTTGGGAATCTGGTTCCGAGTGTGCGAGTCCACGTGCGAGAAGACGGGCAAGAGATAGCGAACGTCCCAGTCGCGCAGACGTGGCATGCCGTTCTTA
>DAIOGT010000085.1:0-18456 GCA_036745095.1 Pyrinomonadaceae bacterium | reverse complement strand
AGCCCGCGTCTATCGAAGAGCTTGTGGCAGTGCCGAACGTGACGGCGATTGACTGCGAACAAGCAGACGTGTACGGCCAAAAAGCTTCGAGCATAAGGCGGCATGAGCTTCACGGTTCAAGAGGCTCGTGCCGCCTTTTTTTGTTGCTGTTGTCGAACCTTACGCCCGCATCACGTTGGCGGCCCAGAAAAATACCGAGAGCAAGATTTTCTTGCCTAAACAGCGAGGCGCGCAAATGTGCCAATTTCAAAAATGCGTTGGCAGCGCCCGCGACCTGACGAGTGTTCAGGTGAATCGCGCTAAGGAGAATAGAAATGTCACAAAGGAAATACCTCAAAGAATCAATCAAGCTTGGCGATAAGGAGTTGACCGTTGAATCCGGCCGGCTTGCAAAGCAGGCGGACGGGTCAGTCGTGATTCGTTATGGCGACACAATGTTGCTGGTCGCTGCTGTTAGTGCTCCCAATGCCCGCGAAGGTATTGATTTCTTTCCCCTCACGGTCGAGTATCGTGAATCAAACTACGCGGCCGGGCGCATTCCCGGAAACTACTTCCGGCGCGAAGGCCGTCCTAATGAAAAGGAAGTGCTTACCAGCCGTCTGATCGATCGTCCCTGCCGCCCATTGTTCGCCGAAGGTTTTCGAAATGAAACTCAGGTTATTGCCAGCGTAATTTCTGCGGACCCCGACAACAATCCCGACGTCATTGCGATCACAGGCGCCTCGTGCGCGCTTTATCTTTCAGATATTCCGTTTCTAAATCCCATTGCGGGAGTGCGGATCGGGTTGATCGAGGGACGTTACATTGTTAACCCAACTTACGACGAAGTGCGTGAGTCGCGTCTGAACTTGATTGTCGCCGGAACTGAGGAAGCAATCGTGATGGTCGAAGCCGGCGCGATTGAAGTTTCCGAAGAGATCATGGTTGAGGCCCTGATGCTCGCGCACAAGGAGATCAACCGGCTCTGCCGGTGGCAGAAAGAGCTCTACAAGGCTCTCGAGATCCAGAAGCGTGAAGTCGTGGCTGTCGAGCTTGACCCTGAAATGCTCCGCGACATTACCGAGAGATATGCTGAGAAATTGCGGGAGGCGCTCGACACGAGCACTCAGGAAAAACGAACGAGTTATGCCGCTGTCGATGCGTTGAAGAAGGAAGTCGGTGAGTCTTATCCGGAAGATCAACCGGAACGTCGCGCGATGGCCAAAGTCATCTTCGACCAGCTCAAAGAAACGGTCTTCCGCGACGACATTCTCAACAAACGACGGCGACCGGACGGACGGCGCTTTTCCGAGATCCGTCCGATCACGGCGGAAGTCAGCTGGCTGCCACGCGTCCACGGCTCAGCGCTTTTCACGCGTGGTGAAACGCAGGCGATGGTTTCGACAACTCTCGGCACTAAAGAAGACGAGCAGTTCATCGACGATCTCGAGAAGGGCGAAGTCAAACGTCGTTTCCTGCTGCACTACAACTTCCCGCAGTACTCGGTTGGTGAAGTCGGACGATTTGGATCGTCGAGCCGTCGTGAGATCGGTCACGGCGCCCTCGCGCGCCGCGCGCTCGAAACGGTCCTGCCTGATGATGCAGATTTTCCCTACACGATCCGCGTAGTTTCCGAAATCACCGAGTCAAATGGTTCGTCGTCGATGGCGACTGTTTGCGGCGGTACGCTTTCGATGATGGACGCGGGTGTACCTTTGAAAGCGCCGGTTGCGGGCGTAGCGATGGGACTCGTAATGGAAGGGAACAAGTACGCGATTCTGACTGATATTGCGGGCGCCGAAGACCACTACGGCGACATGGATTTCAAAGTTGCCGGCACGCGCAACGGTATCACCGCTTTGCAGATGGATATCAAGATCGCGGGCATCAATGCGCAGATCATGGCTGAGGCACTCGAACAGGCAAAGAAGGGCCGCCTCTACATTCTCGGCGCCATGGAGAAAACGCTCGCCGAGCCTCGCGAGCAGATCTCGACATTCGCTCCACGCATCATTCAGATCAGAATCAACCCTGACAAGATTCGCGACGTGATTGGACCAGGCGGTAAAGTGATCCGGTCCCTGGTTGAAGAGACGGGCGCGAAGATCGACGTATCCGACGATGGCACGATCTCGATCGCGACGGCGAGTGGGGAAGCCGCGGACGCTGCTGTAAATCGTATTCGTGGTCTAACTGCCGAAGCCGAGGTTGGCCAGACTTATCTTGGCACGGTTAACCGGATCGTCGACTTCGGCGCCTTCGTGGAGATATTTCCGGGAACGGATGGACTGCTACACATTTCGGAGATCGCGGATCGTCGCGTGAAGGACGTGCGCGATGAGCTGAAGGAAGGGCAGCAGATTCTCGTGAAGTGCATCGGACGCGAAGGCAACAAGATCAAGCTCTCGCGCAAGGCAGTGTTGCGTGAGGAGAATCGAAAGGCCGAAGCAGCCAGCCCAAGCGAGGGCGGTGGCGAGTAAGCCCACTTCTGACCTGGTGTCGGGCGGCCCATCGAGGCCGCCCTGCTTCTTTAGTGACCCGCGCGTCGTCCAGTTTTCAGACCAATTGGTCCAAGTTTCAGACAAGCTCTTCATTTAGATTCTAAAACCTCAACATTTCATCGAGTTTTCCCGCGGCCCTCAGTTTGCACGTAGTTCTTCCCTTCTATATGTCCAAAACAGCGTGATGCTACATGGGGGTTGGTTCGTTTGACTCCCCGGGACGCTCGCTCTTTCCAGCTAACTACCGGCATATAACAGAAAAGGAACGGGTGCGGCTGGAGTTTTTTGGTTATTAGCACTCTCCTTCTAGTGGTTAGCTCAAATCGTATGAATTCAACTTTTGCCCCCAAAGTTCCTGAAAGACTCCCGAAATATGGACGACTCGGTCGCGTGCTCCCGGCGACACTGCTCGTTCTTATTTTGACTGCCGTGCCTGCCCTGGCGGAGCCGGTAAAAATCAACCACGTGGTCCAGACCCTTACCAGTTCTCAAGGCGTTCTCGACCTGCGACTCAACACCCTCGCGCAAGATCCCGGCAAAGGCACCCAGCAGGATGGACCACGCGGCGAGTCAGTCGCTAAGACTCAAGGTCCAGGTGGCGGGAAAACCGAATCCATTATCTCGAGCGTGATAGTTACCGCGCCAGGAAACACGATTGGAGTCGAGGACATCGAGGCGGGAGAAGTCGAAGGTACGATCTGCGATTGCGGCGAGATCATGATCGCCGGCGCTGCTGCTTTTCCGAAGTGGCCGTTCTTGTTCCTTGCTGCTGTTCCGCTCGTCTTTATAAACAGCTGCGACGATTGTGATGACAATCCCATTTCGTCACCGACGCCGATACCGCCTATAAACCAGACGACGCCCACTCCCGAGCCGGCCTCGTTGCTAATGTTCGGAACCGGGTTACTCGCGGCTGGGGCGGGTTTACGACGACGTTATGCAAGATCGAAAGCCTTAGAACAGATTAAGGAGGACGAGTAATGTCGCAACGCCAATTCATCCTCCGTAATCTCAAGTTTGTTTTTATAGCTCTATTTGCAATTATCTTTTTTACAGCCCCGACAACTACCGTCTCAGCCAAGACTAAAAAAGCAAAGTACGCGACGATCAAAATCCTGACGAACCCCGGCGGTCTGCTGCTTACGATTGACGGCAAGCCGCGCGGTGAAACCACGACGGAATACCGAGCGTTTGATCTCGACGCGGGATTACACACCGTGCAGGTCAGGTTACCGAATGGCGAATTTTGGGTTCGTGAAATCGAGTTGCCTGCCGGACGCGTCAAGTGCGTCGTGGTGAATTACCGGCCACTGCCGCCACTTCCGAAGTCACCGTGCCCGTTCCCGGTGAACATCTCCGCGCCGACCCAGGTCACCGAAGGCGAGATCATCACGTACACAGCCGATGTCTCGTATAGCGGCAACGCTGCGCTGCGTTACACATGGAAAGTCACTCCGTCGAGCGCTCGCATCATTAGCGGCGCAGGCACTTCTACGTTGAATGTTGATTCCACCGGACTCGGCGGACAACGTATCACTGCCACTCTCACTGCTGACGACGGATCGTCCGATCCGGCATGCGCTCAGAGCGCGCAGGCAGTGTCGATCATTGCGCCCATCAAGAAGGTCGCGATTGTCGCTCGTGAGTTTGACGAGTGTCTCAACTGCACTTTTGACGATCAGAAAGCGCGTCTTGACAACCTCGCAGTGGAATTGCAGAACGATCCGTCCACGCGGGCCCACATCATTGCGTACGGCGGACGTAAGAGCCCGTTGGGCCAGGTCGAGAGGCTGATGAAGCGTGCTCGAGATTACATCGTCATGCAGCGTGGTATCGATGCTTCGCGACTTGTGATTGTTAATGGTGGATTCCGTGAGGAAGACAGTGTCGAGCTGTGGGTTGTTCCGAGTGGCGCCACCGCTCCGCAACCGACACCGACCGTTCAGGCCGGCGAGATTAAGCGCAAGCGTTAGACTCAGTAATCTGTGGCGAAATCTTTGTTTCTGGTTTAGAGTTACTCATCCCTCTTTGCCCCCCGTTAATTTCATTCAATTTAACAAGGAGGACCTTCATGGCCGAAGAAGGCGGTGGTAGCGGCAGCGTTGGCATTGTCGCTATCCTGGTGATTTTTGTGCTCGTCATACTAGTTGGGGTGTATATGTTTAGAGGACGAATATTTGGAGGCGGGGGTTCGCAGAAGATCGACGTCAACATTCAAACACCAAGCAAGTAACAGAAAACGCCACCAAAGGCACAGGAGGCACAAGTGGATCGAACAGGTCTATTTGTGCTTTTTGTTCTTCTTTGTGGCTTAATATGCGCGTGACTGCACCGAACATCGACACTATCGTATCTCTCGCCAAGCGGCGAGGTTTTGTTTTCCCGTCTTCCGAAGTTTACGGCGGCCTCGGCAGCGCCTGGGACTATGGCCCACTCGGCGTCGAGCTTTGCAACAACGTCAAACAGGCGTGGTGGCGCTGGCTTGTCTATGAACGCGACGACATCGAAGGCATCGACTCGTCGATCATTCTCAATCGTCTCGTTTGGAAATATTCGGGCCACGAGGCGACATTCAATGATTGGCTGGTTGATTGCCGTAAGTGCAACGGTCGTTTTCGAGCTGACAAGATCGTCGATAATAAGTGCCCTTCCTGTGGTGCGAACGACTGGACCGAAGCGCGGCCGTTCAACACGATGCTGCAAACGAAGTTGGGAGCGGTCGCGGATGATGATCCGACGGCGTTGGCCTATCTCAGACCGGAAACCGCCCAGGGCATATTCATCAACTTTTTGAACGTGCAGACGACAATGCGTCGCAAATTGCCGTTTGGTATTGCTCAGGTTGGCAAGTCGTTTCGCAATGAAGTGACGCCGGGAAATTTCATCTTGAGAACGCGTGAATTCGAACAGATGGAGATGGAGTATTTTGTTTCACCAACCGCCGAACACTCTAAGCTCGTGGACTATTGGGTCGAACAGTATCTTGAGTGGTTCAGCTCCCTCGGTCTAAATCGCGACAATCTCTTTCTGTATGAAGTTCCGGGAGAGGAGTTGGCCCATTACTCAAAACGCACGGTCGATATTATGTACAGGTATTTTCCCGAACGTGAAAAACCGTGGGAAGAATTAATGGGAATTGCATGGCGTACCGATTTTGATTTAAGCACCCACTCGAAGAATAAACTCGACGCGGAAGGGAAACGCATCAATCCCGATTCGACCGACGATCTGTCGTACTTCGACGAGACGATAAAAGAGCGTTTTTATCCGCACGTAATCGAACCGGCAGCGGGCGTCAACCGGACCGTGCTTGCGATCATGATGGACGCTTATTCGGAACGAACGAACGATAAGGGCGAAACGCGAGTGATTCTGAAACTCAGTCCGCAGCTTGCTCCGATCAAAGCGGCGATTCTGCCGCTCGCGAAAAACAAGCCCGAGATCGTGGGGATGGCAAAAGCGATTAAGCGATCGCTGCAGCCGGTGTTGCGAGCTGTGTATGACGACACGGGCGGCATCGGAAAGCTGTACGCGCGACAGGATGAGATCGGTACTCCGTTTTGCGTCACAGTCGATCACCAGTCGCTCGAGGATGAAGCAGTCACCGTGCGCGACCGCGATACGTGGGAGCAGGACCGGATCAAAGTGTCCGATCTCGCGGAGCATTTGCTGAAGCGGTTGAAGCCTTTTCCGGTTCCAACATCCGATCTGATTTGAAAGAGTCTTATGCCTGTCGTTAAGAAACGAAATCAGCAAACTGAGACGCGGCTTTTGCTCGAATCGGAAGATCCGGTCGAGCTGCCACCTGCAGAGATCGATGACCACGCGGTGTTGGCACAGTTTGAAAAGTTCAAGCCGTATATTCCGGAGTTGCTGGAGACGTTGCGTGCGGGAACGATTGCAGAACCGGTGCCGGTGATGATTGACGGTTCGACCTTTGCGGTTCACGGTACGACGCGGACTTTCTGGGTGAAGCTTTGGCACGCAGCCGGAAGCGAGATGACGAAGATCGATCGCGCGCAGGTCATTAGTTGTCTGCCATCAACTCGCGGCGTGCAGGTGCTCGTTGAGTCGCCTGAAGACGAAGATTGAATTAGCCACGGATAACACGCATCACAAAGTTTTATCTCTTGCCCGCGCTATTCATGAAGCCGGCGGGCGTGCGCTGCTGGTCGGTGGTTGTGTCCGCGACGCTCTCATGGGCGCGCCACCAAAGGACTGGGACCTCGAAGTTTACAAGTTGGACGCTGTCCGCCTGCGAGAGATTCTCGACCAGTTTGGACCAGTCAATGTTGTCGGCGAATCATTCACCGTCTACAAGCTGGGAAGCGATCTCGACATTTCAATTCCGCGCCGCGAACGCAAGTCAGGACGGGGTCACAAGGCTTTCGTTATCGAAGGCGATCCGTCGATGAGCGTTGCGGAAGCCACTCGCCGTCGCGATTTCACCATCAATGCTATCTTGCAGGATCCGCTGACCGGGGAATTGATCGATCCGTTCGGAGGGCAGGGAGACCTAAAGCAAGGCATCCTACGCGCGGTCTCAAAAGATACATTTGCCGAAGACAGTTTGCGCGTGTTGCGTGCGGCGCAGTTCGCAGCGCGTTTTGAGTTCGACATCGATCCGGACACGGTTGCGCTCTGTAGCGCGATCGATCTCACCGATCTTCCGGCTGAGCGGATCTGGGGGGAGATGGAGAAGCTGTTGCTGCGAGCGTCGCGTCCGTCAACCGGTCTCGAGTGGTTGCGGCGGTTTGGCGCGATCAAGCAACTGTTCCCGGAAATTCAAAGCCTCATCGGAGTGCCGCAGGATCCCGAGTGGCATCCTGAAGGCGATGTCTTTGTGCACACGCTACTTGTGGTCGATCGAGCGCACGAGCTGATCGAGGATCTTTCATACGCGCGGAGAGTCACGGTGATGCTCGCTGCGCTCGCACATGATTTCGGGAAGCCGGCGACGACAGAGTTTCTGGAGGGCAGGTGGCGTTCGCGGGGACACGAGGAAGCCGGCGTGCAGCCCACTGAAAGTTTTCTCGATCGCGTCAATGTACACACGATCGATGGTTACAACGTACGCGCGCAGGTCATCGCGCTCGTGCGCGAGCATTTGAAGCCGGGTGAGTTTTACAAGAAGCGCGACGAAGTTGGGGAAGGGGCCTTTCGTCGTCTGGCGCGACGTTGCGAGCCCGATCTTCTATATCGCGTCGCGAAAGCCGATTCGCTGGGACGGAATGCGGATTGGGTTCCCCTCGAACAGCGGTATGGATCGGAGGCGCAGGAATGGTTTATCCAGCGTTCGCGAGAGTTGCAGGTCGAGCAGCGTCCGCCGGATCCGCTGCTGCTGGGGAGGCATTTGTTGGATTTGGGAATTCAGCCTGGTCCAAGAATGGGCGAGATCACGCGCGCGGTGTACGAGATGCAGTTGGATGGACGCGTTCGGAATTTAGATGACGCGATTACCGAAGCAAAGAAGTTAGTCGATTACGGGTAACGTTGATTTGGGTTGTTGCTGAGTTACGCAGTGGATTGTTCCCATGCCCCAAACAAGTGGCTCGCAGTTGATCGGAACAACGCGACGTGACGGAAAAAGTCTTTGCAGTGTATCGACTGCACGCTCGTCGTTCGCGTGGCCGAAAACAGGAGCAAGCACGACGCTGTTGGCGATGTAGAAGTTTGCGTAACTTGCCGGCAAACGTTCGAGGTCGCGAGCCGTGGTGCTGTTGCCGCCAACAGTTCCGGGCATCGGCAACGTAACGATCTCGAAAGGTTTTCCCGCTGCGTCAGTCATTGATCTGAGACGCTTCAGATTGTCTTGCAGAATCTCGTAATTCGCGTCCGCCGGATCGTCTTCAACGGCGCAGACGATCACATCAGACGCGACAAAACGAGCGATGTCATCGATGTGGCCGTCTGTGTCGTCTCCGACGATGCCCTCGCCAAGCCATAAAACCTTGGTCACGCCTAGATAGTTTTGCAAATAGTGCTCGATCTCTTCACGCGACAAGTCGGGATTACGATTTGAATTCAACAAGCACTGCTCGCTCGTCAACACACATCCGGCGCCGTTCACTTCGATCGATCCACCCTCCATCACGATTCCGGGTGAGAAGCTCTTCAAGCTCAGAAACGGATCCAGCCGGCGCGGCACGCTGTCGTCTTTCTTTAGCTCTTCGTACTTGTTACCCCAAGCGTTGAAAATCCAATCGTTGTAAGCAACCTCGCCGTTTGGACCAATCAGGAAATTGGGTCCATAGTCGCGAATCCAGGAGTCTACCGTTTGAACATGATGGAACCGAATGCGCGATGAGGCTGCGTCTGTGCAGCGCTCGCGTATCAGGCGCTCCGTCTCATCGTTGTCGACTAACAGGTCGACGATCTCGTGTGGCGTGAGCGCCGCGATCATTTCAAGGTAGATCTGTTCGACCTGCGGCACGCGATCGGGCCATGTTTCCGGATCCTTGGGCCACGTTAGCCAGGTCGAATGATGAGGATGCCACTCCGCGGGCATGCGGAAGCCAAGCTCTGAGGGCGTTTGTGATCCTCGTTCAGCCATCGAGAGTTTCTGAGCGGAGCGCTTTGTGTCGAAAGTACCTGTAGATACCGACAAAGCTGATCAAGATCCAGAAGACTTCGATAATGAAAGCTGAGAGATTGAAGTTTACGAGGAGCGAAACGACGATCAGGCTGGCGCCGATCGCGTTCAGCAAAGAATAAGCGAGTCCGTCGCTGCTGAGTTTGTTCAATTGCAACATCAGATAAGCAATCATCAGCAGTACCGCGCCAATTAGACCTGTGAGATCAAGGACGCCGAAACTCATGGCGCTCCACCGAACCGGAAACGCAGTCCATCATAAGCGTCAATACGACGGTCACGCAGGAATGGCCAGTTTTGTCGCGTCTCTTCAATCTTCGAAATATCGCACCCAACCACCAGCACCTCTTCTTTTTCCGCGGACGCTTTGGCGATGATTCGACCAAACGGATCCGCGACAAACGATTGTCCCCAGAACGTTAGCTTGCCTTCGCGACCGACGCGATTAACGACGACGACGTAAACGCCATTCGCGATCGCGTGACCACGCTGGATTGTTTCCCACGCGGAGTGCTGGGCCTCGTTCATTTCCGGCTCTTCGTCAGGCAGCCAGCCAATCGCTGTCGGGTAGAACAGAAACTGCGCGCCGCCGAGCGCAGTCAGTCGAGCGGCTTCGGGAAACCACTGGTCCCAGCAGACGAGTGTGCCGATCTTGCCGTAGGCTGTGTCGTGCGACTGAAAGCCAAGATCCCCGGGAGTAAAATAAAATTTTTCGTAATAGAGCGGGTCGTCCGGGATGTGCATCTTGCGATATTTACCCGCGATCTGCCCCGAAGCGTCAATCATCACGGCGGTGTTGTGATAAACGCCCGCGGCTCGCTTCTCGAAGAGCGAGGCTATGATTACGACTTTCTTTTGTCGAGCTACTTTGCTGAGGGCGTCAGTCGATGGCCCGGGAATCGTTTCGGCCAGCTTGAAAAGCTGTATGTCCTCCGTCTGGCAGAAGTATTGGGAGCGAAAGAGTTCCTGTAAACAGACAATCTGAGCGCCGCGTTTCGCTGCGTCGTTGATTCCCGCGATGGCTTTTTTGAGGTTGGCTTGAGGCTCGGGCACGCAATTCATCTGCACCAGACCAACCGTGGTTACGTCACCTGCCTGCTTTTTCTTCGGCATGCCGCGAAGTATAGCAAGCCGCTGAGAGGCACAAAAACCTGCACGACGTTCCGAAATTGAATTAGGGTTTTTGTGCTTTCTGGTGGCCTTCGGTAAGATGTCCGGTCATTTTTAACACCCTATTGGAAAGAGTAATGAAATGATCGAGTTCGAATTGACGGAAGATCACAAGGCGCTCGTGCAAACAGTGCGGGAGTTTGCGCAGAAGGAAGTGGCGCCGCACATAAAAGAATGGGACGAGAAACAGCAATTTAACCCTTCGATACTGAAGAAGATGGCCGGTCTGAATCTTTTGGGAGTTTGCATTCCCGAAGAGTACGGCGGGGCTGGTTTTGATTACATCTCCCTCGGTCTTGTATGTGAGGAGCTCGAAGCCGTTGATACTTTTTTGCGAGTAGTGATGTCCGTGCACACCGGACTAAATTCGTTGACGCTCTACACGTGGGGCACGGAAGAGCAGAAGCAGAAATACCTCGCGCCGCAGGCGAGAGGGGAAAAGATCGCGACCTATGGTTTGACTGAACCGGGCGCGGGCTCGGATGTCGTAGGAGCGCGTTCGACGGCACGTCGCGAAGGGAACGAATGGGTACTCAACGGCGAAAAGATGTGGATCAGTTTGGCTGATGTGGCTGACAACTTTCTCTTCTTTTGCTGGACTGATGAAGAGAAGAGACGCAAGCGCGATCACACCGGCATGTCATGTTTTATCATCGAGCGCACCATGAAGGGATTCTCTTCGGGGACGATTCACGGCAAGCTTGGCATTCGGGCTGGCAACACTGGTTACTTCTCTTTGCAGGACGTCCGCGTACCGCAGGAGAACATGGTTGGCGAAGAGGGCGAAGGTTTCAAGATCGCGATGTTCGCGCTCGAGCAGGGACGTTACACGGTTGCTTCGGGAGCCACGGGCGTGATTCGCGCCTCACGTGACGCATCGGTCGCATATGCAAACACGCGCGAGACCTTCGGCACGAAGATCGCGAACCACCAGCTCGTGAAGCAGAAAATTGCCGAGATGGAAGCCGATTACCAGATGAGCCACTTGCTGTGGCTGCACGCCGGATGGCTGAAGAACGAAGGGAGGCCAAACGCGAAGGCGACGAGCCTCGCGAAATGGCAAGCCACGACGCGCAGCGAGAAGGCGGCATCGATGGCGATCGAAGTCCACGGCGCGAACGGCTATTCAAACGACTATCCTGTCGAGCGTTACCTGCGTAACTGCAAGGCAGCAATTATCTACGAGGGCACGCGCGACATCCATACGCTCATGCAGGCCGACTGGGCGCTCGGATTAAAGAAAGAAAAGCCAGCGCGCAAGACGCTCCCATCCTGGAAGAAATCCGCGTAATCCGTGGCTGACGTCAGCCACGGATTACACGGAAAACACGGATCAATGTGAGAGGAAAACGTCCCAGGCCCAACGGGCCACATTGGCGCCGCTCGTGTCTTTCACTTTCGCGCGGTATTTGAATTCATTCCCAAATTCATCCACGCGCTTCGAGTCCTTGAAATCCAGCTCGAGCGCTGTGACGTCAAATGCAGCGAGCGGCTGGAGCTCATCGGGTTCCGAAATGCCGTTGTGGTTCCGGTCCTGCCATAGTCTCAGGCTGACAAAGACTGAGTCGAGACTGTCGATCACGCCATCACCATTGCCGCCATTTGCCGCTTTATCAAACTCCGCAAGAGCGAGAAACCCGTTCTTGTTACTTGAAGGCGGTTGCTCGGTGAAGTCTCCAAACAACTCCGCGCCCTTGTCTATGTTCCCATTGCCATCGCGATCGAGGGCCAGCCACGCGTCGTCAGAACCCCGCCGTGTCCAACCCAAACGATCCCTGGTGCCGTTGCCATTTAGATCGAAATCGACCCCATCAGCCGGATTTGTCAGGGCGATGCCATCACCTGCGATATCGATCACTATCGGAGAACCACCGCACGTATCGCAGCCAAGGCACGTGCAGGTCAAGAAGTCATATTCGCCGTTGAACCTCATGCAACGACTGGCGAAATCCGCATTACAATTGTTCGTGACCCCGCCGCTATCGAAGCAACACAAACCCGAGCCATTCGGACTCGTGCCGATGGGACAGCTACCGTTTAACGCGGGGGTCGTACACGTGCTGCCGGCGCTGGAGAGCGCACAACTAAAATGTTCGGCATTCACGGCGTGCCAGAGGTTGCCGCCGGAAACAGTCGCTGAAGCGGTCGCGACGAGTAAGGTGAGCGATACACTCGCCGCACCTCCGCAGGCCGTATTGAACAGACAAGATGAAAATGCCACACCCGTGGCCGCGGCGCACGAAACGGTGCTGCCGAGGGCGCCCGTGCGGTTCTCTGTCTTCTGATCCCTCGAGCCTACATGCCAGAAGAAAGGCGTTATGTTGGAGAGCGTGCCCGTTTCGAAAGCGGCGAAGTTACTGATCGCGACCGAGCAACGTTGCTGTTTGTTGAGAAGCAGCGAACAATCACCTGTGTATTGAGCCGTGCCGCCATGACGACCGGATGCATGTTCAGTCTCGTCTCCAGTGATCCAGAAACCGAGGGGAGTCGATGAGAAAAGCGTCCCGGAAGAATCGTCAATAATGATTGAAGCTCCATCATCAGAGCCGTCACCCCCGGTGAGTGCCGTATCATCATCGATGAGGTCTTCAGCCAGGGCAGCCGTCGTTCTTTCCACGAGTATTCCACTCTTCGATTTGTACGGGGGACGCTTTTCTTCCCACACGCTTCCTACGCCGTTCACTACTGCATCCCAAAACTCTGGCGCGCCAAGCCCGGACGTATCAGCCGCTTCACGAAAGAGCGCGAGCGCACGGTAGCTTCTCGATCGTCCATTCAGCCGAACGGTTACGCCATAAGAAATATACGTCTTGATGTCGTAGTACCGCGCGGCCTCAAAGTGAAACACATCAGCCACGGACCAAAGCGGGTCGAACACGGACGCATACTGGCCCCGTTCCCACGCGGCTCCGAAAGTGGCCTCCTGTGGTCCACCATCCTGCGAGTGACCACCACGAGTCAACGATACAATGTCGCCCGAAGGCGCCGTCACGAGCTCTGCATACGGCTTGTTGAGAATCTCCTGAACATTGCCGGAACGAAAGTCATGTAGCTCAAACTTCAGACTTGCTTCAGGGCGAAAAGACGCGCGGGTCCGCTCATTGTCAAACAGTTGAGCCGCGGCGTTATAGATTTCCAGCTTGCGGTAAGTTTCGCGAACCATCTTTTCCTGTAAGGTAGCGATGGACCGCTCCTGCGCGCGCACTGGGCCAACGAGGGAAAGTAGTAGAGTAAAGACTAAACCAACAGTTCGTTTCATGGTGAGGATCTCCTAATTCGTTGAGGATGTTTTTTGTGTAGCGTGTAACTCCTGCTGCACGATCTTTTGAAAATCAGCGAAGCTGAGCGCGCCTTTGATTAATTTTCCGTTTACCACGAAGCTCGGTGTGCTATCGATGCGGAACAGCTTCGCAGCTTCGATGTCTTTGACAACGGCAGCACGCGATCTCTCCGACGCGATGCACGCCTGGAACTTCGGCATTCCGAGTCCGAGAGAAGCAGCAATCCGTTCGAATACCGGTGGCGACAAGTTACCCGCCTCAAAGAGGGCATCGTGAAACGGCCAGAACCGATCCTGCTCGGCGGCACAATAAGCCGCTCGCGCCGCCGGCAAGGAGTTGCGATGTCCTTCCAACGGCAGGTGCTTGAAGACGAGCCGCACGTGTTTGCCATAACTATCGATCAACTGTTTCAGCGCACTCTGCACCTGTTTGCAGAATGGGCACTCGAAATCTGAAAACTCGACGATCGTCACGACCGGATTCGTCGCCCCTTTCACAGGGGAGACGCCGTCGTCCAGTTCTGAAACAAACACAGGTGGTGAGAAGTTCATCGTGACGGTCCACTTCCTGCGCAACGCCTCCAAACCTCCCCGGTAGTGTTTCATGCGCGCCTGGTTCTCCAGATCGAGACGCAAACGTTCGCGTGCCTCGTCCGGACTCATCGTTGCGAAGAATGAAGCGTTCTGCTGGTAAGCGTCTTCAACCTGGGTGCGCGTGACGTTGATCTCACCAAGCGTGAGTTGTTTGCGAAGCTCGTCGAGCGAGATGTGCCTTGCAGCCGCCTCGCTTTCGAGAATTTTTGTAGTGACGAGGTTCTCCAGGGCTGCTTTCCGAATCGCGTAAAGCTGCTGCTGAAGCGGATAGATTTGTGTGGCAACCGAATCGTCAACCTGCTTTTGCGTGATCTCGATATTATTGACTACGGCCAACACAGTCTCAGGCGTTTGCGCAGAAGCCACCGCTACTGCCGATACGATCAAAAACGTGGACCAGATGACTGATCGACGACGAATTCCGCGTGAGGAAGGGAAAGACATTCTTCATTGACTCCGTTGTTCTGAGTTATTTGAGCTGTGGTGGGTGAACGGCAATCTAGTCTCATTTAAGACCGCAGTCAACGACTGTTTCTTGTCAAAAACGGCTAATTATTGCCGGAAACGGCTAAACGGCGCGCCGCGGCCGCGCGCGATTCTGTTTGCGCCGTTTTCCTTTCCGGTTGATGGTGCGGCGGTAAGCAGTCGGTGACGTTCCGTATTTCCGGCGGAAGTCGCTCACGAAGTGAGTGTTGGAAGCGATGCCAACCTGTTTCAAAATCTGCTTGATGGTGAGAAACGTCGTGCGCAACATCCTTTCCGCTCTGATCAGCCGGACATCTTTGATGTATTGGGCCGGAGTCGTTCCAGTTTCCTGTTTGAACAGATGACGAAAGCGCGAGGGCGACAGGTTTACGAGTGCTGCGAGACCGG
Organism: Pyrinomonadaceae bacterium; assembly: GCA_036745095.1. Lineage (GTDB taxonomy): Bacteria > Acidobacteriota > Blastocatellia > Pyrinomonadales > Pyrinomonadaceae > PSRF01. The sequence goes on along the minus strand of DAIOGT010000085.1, from coordinate 3,467 downwards.
GAGTGTCCCACGACGCCGCGGTGTCTTTTTTTATCTTTGAGATGATGAGCTCGATTCTTCGATCCATAGTGATGAGGCCCAGAAACGAAGAGCGCGCGTGAGAGTACAGCTTAAAAAAGCGTTTGTCCAGACCCGATTGTGCTCTTTGTGCCGCTTTCTGGCTCTGCTAGTATGAACTCGCATTTTGACCTGATTACTTCCTTAACCAGGAGAAATAAATGGGTGACGATCTCAGGACAGAGCGCGAGCTGTCGTTGGATTTCTTGCGCGTGACCGAAGCCGCTGCAATCGCCGCAGCCAGAACGATGGGCCAGGGCGATCGAAAATTTTCAGACCACGTCGCCGTCGAGGCGATGCGGGAAGTGATGGATACAGTGCCGATGCGCGGCCGCGTCGTGATTGGCGAAGGCGAGCGCGACGAAGCGCCGATGCTCTACATTGGCGAGGAAGTCGGAGGCGGTTTTGGTGTGGGCGACGAGATTGCCGAGTCGTGCCCTCAAGTTGACATCGCGGTGGACCCGCTGGAGGGCACAAACCTGTGCGCGCTCGGAGCGAACAACGCAATTGCCGTACTGGCGGCGGCCGAGCGCGGCGGCTTATTAAATGCGCCCGATATCTACATGGACAAGATCGTGGTTGGACCATCCTCGCGCGGCGTCGTGGATATCGACGCGCCTGTGAAAGACAACCTCAAGAACATCGCACGACGTTTAGGCCGCGACATTGAAGACCTCACGGTGATTGTGCTCGATCGTTCGCGACACAAAAAATTGATTGCGGACGTGAGAACCGCAGGTGCTCGCATTCGTTTGATTTCTGATGGTGACCTTTCGGCAGGTATTTCGGCCGCGGTCGCCGGGACAAACATTCACGCGCTGATGGGAATCGGCGGCGCGCCGGAGGGAGTTATCACGGCGGCGGCGATGAAGTGTTTGAACGGCGAGATACAGGCGCGGCTCGTATTCGATCCGGATCGTCTTGGAGTTGATAAAGACAAGGTACCATCGCGCGATGAAGTGCTGGACCGGCTCGCAACCATGGGCATTAAGGATCCGAACAAGGTTTACGACACTGATGACCTTGCGCCAGGGAAGAAGATTATTTTTGCCGCGACTGGCGTGACGGATGGAGCGTTGTTGAAAGGCGTGCGGTTTTTCGGATCGGGCAAACGGACGCATTCGGTCGTGATGACGACTGAGTCGCGCCACATTCGGTTTGTTGACACCTTACACATCGAAGGTGGACCGGATACCGTCATACGCTTTTAGCCACAAAAGGCACAAGTTTAGAGTTCAGCCTTTAGGCTGCTGTTTTGGGACAAACAAGCTGAACCTTGAACTCTGAACCGGGAGTTTCCGAATTCCGTATAGTGGTGACATGTACGTTCCGCAGGTGGTGACGACGTGGAGGCCGTTCGGGTTTTGGGCGGTGAGTGCGGCGACGGTGGCGGCGTTGGTGTCGCTGATCGTCGTGGCGCCGTTGGCCGCCGCCGGTGGCCATAGCGATGTGGCACAGGGCATTTATCGCGCCTTCAGCACACTCTGCCACCAGCTTCCGGAGCGCTCTTATTTCATCGACGACCATAAACTCGCAGTCTGTTCACGTTGCACGGGGATTTACGCCGGCTTTGCATTCACGTTGCTGGTTTACCCGCTGATTCGTTCGCTCCGTAACACAGCAACTCCGCCGCGCAACTTGTTGCTGCTCGCCGCACTCCCGCTCGCAATTGATTTCAGTCTGACTTTTTTCAATGTCTGGGAGAACACGCACACGTCACGTCTGCTGACTGGAGCGCTGCTTGGAAGCGTTGTGGTTTTCTATGTCATGCCCGGCATTATCGAGTTGAGCCTCCGTTCCCGGACGACGCCCGCACACGAACCGCCTCCCGTCACATTTACGCTCGTTTCCCCGGAACGTATCGCCGCTGCTCCCAGCGATTACAGCGCGCCCGAACGGCGCATCTAAAACGTGCGCGGCGGCCTCGCATTGGCCCGCGCGTTAAGGTAGAATCTTGCGCTTTTGTTTTTACTGTAATTCATGATTTTTCAATCTCCAGCACCGACGCCATGGCCCAGCCCGAAGGGGCCGCCGCCGCAAGCCCTGTTCGAGCAGTACTTCCACGATCTCGTCTATAAAACCTGGGGAAATATCAGCCCACTCTACAAGCTCGACACGTTCGATTGGGTCATCCTGGTCCTCTATTTCACGATCCTCGGCACCCTCGCAGTTTACGGCGCGTACCGCATCAAGCAGGTGATCGACTTCTGGCGTTATAAGGACTTTGTACCGACGCCCGCCGGAAAATTTTCCGAAGCGGAGCTGCCCGTAATCACCGTCCAGCTTCCCCTTTTCAACGAGCTGTATGTCGTCGATCGATTGCTTAAAGCGGTCACGGCGATCGACTACCCGCGCGAGAAGCTCGAGATCCAGGTTCTCGACGATTCGACTGACGAAACCGTAGCAGTTGCGGAAGCGGTTGTGGCGAAGTATGCGGCGCAGGGTTTCGATATCCACTACATCCATCGCGCCGATCGCACCGGTTTCAAAGCGGGCGCGCTCGAGAACGGAAACAAGACCGCGAAGGGCGAGCTGTTTGCGATCTTCGATGCCGACTTCGTTCCCAAGCCCGACTGCCTGCGCAAGCTAGTCGACTTCTTTACCGATTCAATGGTCGGTTGCGCGCAGATGCGCTGGTCGCACATCAACGGCGATTACAACCTGCTGACGCGCCTGCAAACGATCATGCTCGACGGTCACTTCGTCGTAGAACAAACCACACGCAATCGCACGGGCGGCTTTTTCAACTTCAACGGCACGGCCGGCATCTGGCGTCGCCAGGCGATCGAGATGAGCGGTGGCTGGCAGCACGACACGTTAACTGAAGACACTGACTTGAGTTTCCGCGCGCAGTTGATGGGTTGGAAATTCGTTTACTTACTTGACGAGGAAGCACCCGCGGAGATTCCAGTCGAGATCAATGCCTTCAAGGCACAACAGCGACGTTGGGCCAAGGGCGTGATGCAGGTCGGTCTCAAACTTTACCCGCGCATCTGGCTCGCGCCGTTGCCGTTGCGCGTGAAGCTCGAGATGTTTTTCCGTTTGACGGGCAACATTAGTTACCCGTTGATGATCGTCGCGAGCTTTTTGCAGTTTCCGCTTTTGCTGGTGCGTTATAACCAGCCGTTCTATCACCTGATGGTGCTGGACCTGCCGCTGTTGATCTTCTCATCGATCTCGGTTGTCTTGTTTTATGGCTCGGCGGTTTGGTATCTCGACAAGAAGCGAACGCCGCGTTTGTTGCACTTGCCGCTCGTGATGGGTCTCGGGATCGGGCTCGCGTTTTCAAATGCGCGTGCGGTGCTCGAAGCGCTGATGGGCGTGAAGTCGGAATTCGTGCGCACGCCGAAGTATCGAGTTGAAGAGACGAATGACGCTACCTGGAAGCGAAAGAAGTACAAACGCAAACG
>DAIOGT010000084.1:0-18459 GCA_036745095.1 Pyrinomonadaceae bacterium | reverse complement strand
TTCGGCGCAAGTGAAGAGCCGTTTGACGACGAGCAGGACGCAGATCATTTCTCTCGTTACGGCAACTATTACAGCGATTTCGTAAAGGAAGGCAATGACAAGCTCGACGCATCTGGGCGCCTTGAGATCGAGTTCGATGTTCCTGCGAATCAGGAGAATGATGTTGTCGATTACCAGTATCGCCTGGAAGTTCAGGTGACCGACTCCTCACGACGCACCGTGGACGGCACGGCGATGCTGATTGCAACGCGCGGGAAAGTCATCGCTCGCGCCACACCGGAACGTTACCTTTACTATAACGGACAAACGGCGAGGATTGCGATCACGACGACGGATTACGAAGGCCGTCCCGTCGCCGCGAGGCTGTCGTTGAAATTCGTTTCGCCGAAGGTCAGCGTCGAGACGCAGAGCAATAACTACCCGCACTACACGATGCACGAGGACGAAGTGGGCTCGGCGGAGATCAGCACCGATAACCTGGGCCACGCAATCTACAACTATTCAGTAACCACACCGGGGAGCCTCACGATCAAAACGGTGGTCCATGACAACGAAAAGCATTTCGTCTCTGTCGCCGGCTACCTCTGGGTCGTCAGTCCTGATTACCACTGGACCGATTCGCCTTACTACAACGAGAGCACAGGTACGATCAAACTCGTCGCTGATAAAAAGTCGTACCAGCCAGGCGAAACCGCGCACGTGCTTGCAATCCTGCCGCGGGAGAACGCAAATCTTCTCCTTACTACGGAGCGTGAGAATGTTGTTTCAGCGTGGAAGGTGAAGGCTACGGGTAAGACGATGGTCCTCGATGTTCCGATCGAGAAGCACCATGCGCCAAATATTTTTCTGAATGTCACGTTTGTTCAGAATGGCGACATGTTCACGTCCGATAAGCAACTCGTCGTTCCGGCTCGCAACAAGGTCCTGGATCTCGAAATCATCTCGAACAAAGAGGAGTACAGGCCGCGCGAAACGGCCTCGTACACGATTCTCGCGCGTGATGCGGATGGCACGCCGGTTCCAGATGCGGAAGTGAGTCTTGGAGTGGTTGATGAAGCGATCTACAGCGTCGCTCGCGACTATTCCGCGAACATCCGGCAGGTGTTTTACGGCATGAAGTACAACTCCGTGGAGACACACCTCTCCGTGTCGTATCACTTCCGTGGCTTCGCCGGTGAAAAGCCGATCGACCTGGCGAGCACGAAGCCGTCGTACCAACTTGCTGATTTCAAGAATGAAAGCGATCTGGCCCAACCAACGATCCGTAAGGACTTTAAAGACACTGCTTTCTGGCAACCTACTGTGGTAACAGGAAAAGACGGTCGCGCGACAGTGAAGTTTAAATTGCCCGATAACCTCACAACGTGGCGAGCGACCGCACGCGGTGTTACTCGCGACACGCGAGTCGGAGCCGCACGCCAGTCCGTCATTTCACGCAAAGACGTGATCATGCGTCTGGAGACGCCACGGTTCTTCACGCAGGGCGACACCGTCACGCTCTCCGGAATCGTTCACAACTATTTAAAGGAAAACAAGTCAACGCAGATCTCGCTCTCGGTTTCGGGCGCACGACTGCTTAGTCCCGCGCAGCAAACAGTCACGATTCCGAAACAGGGAGAGCATCGCATTGACTGGCAGATCTCGGCGCCACAGACCGGCGAAGTGAGACTGCTGGCGAAGGCGCTGACTAACACCGAGTCGGACGCTGTCGAGCTGGCGCTCGACGTCGCGCCGCGGGGGCTGCACGAAGTCAAATCCGAGCGATGGACCACCAATGACGATACTGCGCAGCAGGAGTTCACGATTAACCTGCCCGCAAACACCGACCTGAACTCACGCAAGCTGCGTATTGAAGCCTCGCCTTCCGTTGCCGGAACCCTTTTCGGCGCGCTCGATTATCTGACCAGCTACCCGTACGGCTGCACGGAACAGACGATGTCGAGTTTCCTTCCGAACATCATCGTTTCGCACACGCTGAAAGAGTTCAGATCAACCTCGATTCGCAATTCGAACGACTTAAAGAAGAAAGTTGGGCAAGGTCGAAATCGTCTCTATGCGTTACAACACGAGGATGGCGGCTGGGGCTGGTGGAAAAACGATGACAGCGATCCATTCATGACTGCGTATGTGATCGATGGTCTGACGCTCGCCAAACAAGCCGGCTACGAGATCGATGAAAATCGACTGGCGCGTGGTCGTGAAAGACTGCAAGGCATGCTTGACGCCCAGGACAGCAGCAAGGACATGGATACGCGCGCATTCATGATCTATGCGTTGGCGGAGAGCGGAGGCGTTGATTCCCGCCACGTCGAGAAACTTTTCGCGGAACGCAACAATCTGCAACCGTACGGCCGCGCGCTACTCGCTTTGACCCTGTCACTCGTGAAGATGGACCAGCGCGCCCAGCAAGTCGCGACCGAGATCGAACGTTCGGCGAGCGTCGATAAGATGACGGCTCACTGGCAGTCAAAGCGCGCGCCGATGCTCGATTTCGCTGATTACGATCAAACTGAGGGCACCGCACTCTCGCTGAAAGCACTCACACGTCTCAAGCCTGACAGTCCGTTGTTACCTCTGGTCGCGCGGTGGCTGGTGTCCGATCGTCAAAACGGCTCGTTCTGGAATTCAACGAAGGATACCGCATTCGCGATCTTCGGACTCATCGAGTACGTAAAGGTGAGTCATGAATTAAGTCCAGCTTACGATCTGGAGGTCTACGTCAACGGGGAGACTGTCATCGCCGACCGCGTCACTGACGCGAATGGCGCACAAACGTTTGTCGTAAATCGAAAGGGTGGCGCGGTTGGGGAGACTAATCACGTCCGTGTCGTTAAACGTGGCAAGGGCGCGCTCTACGTCTCGACGTCGATCGACTACTACACCAACGACGAGAATGTACCGGCGCACGGTTCCGGCGACTTGAATGTCACCCGTGAGTACCTGCGGCTGAAGGTGGAGACGATGGGCTACAGCTTGAGATGGGCCACCGAGCCGCTGACTGGTCCGATACAGTCAGGCGATCTGATCGTTGTGAAGTTGCGTGTGACGGGCAAAGCCGGTCGTCACCTGATGATCGAGGATCCGATTCCCTCCGGAGCCGAGCAGGTGGAAAACGTCGGCAACCTGAATCTTAATGCGGGGCAGGCGGGTTGGAGCGCATGGTACAGCTCGCGTGAGTTTCGCGATCAACGGACGGTTTTCTTCCTCGATCATTTTGGTGGAGATCTGACGCTCCAATACGCGATGCGAGTGCAGGTACCGGGCGAGTTTGTCGTTGCGCCCGCGCGTGTTGAGTTGATGTACCGGCCGGAGACTCATGCAAACACGGTGAGTCACCGCTTCTCGTTCATCGATCGGAAATGAGCCGCAAAGGAGAAGGAAATGTATATCAAATCGTTTAGTGCAATGTTTTCGGCGATGCGGTTGCTGTTCAAGAGTCCGCGAGTTTTGCTGCTGTTGCTTGTGGCGTGGGCCGGATTGCTAACCTCAGTTTACCTGTTTGCCAGCACACGTGAAGCAACGATCCCTCAATTGCTGTTGACGTTAGTCGTCGTCATCGCCGCGGGCGCACTGTTCTTCTTTTTGCAGGCTGTTAGTGTCACTTATGCGGATGGACCAATTTCAGTTGGTCGCATCAGGAGAACAGTAACCGACTGTCTGAAACTGATCCTCGTCAGCTTGCCTGTGTTGGTAATGACGCTGCTGGCGTTGTATGGACTAAATAAGATTCAGACCTACATCACGCTCGCAACGATGCTGCGCTATCTGGTCGTCGGCGTGGTCGCGCCAATGCTCGCGATTCAACTTTGGATTGCAACAACGAAGAGTGGACTGCGAGATCTCATTACGAGTCTGCGCGGTGTTTTGACCAAAACAGTCGCGCCGCAATCAGTGTTTGTATATGCGTGTGGTTTTTTAGTGTTTGCAGTCGTTCCGTATGTGCTGCTGCAAGTCGGCACTAACTCGGATCGCCCGTGGCTGGAGATCTCAGTGCTCGTCGTAAGACTCGCGGCCAGCGCTGTTCTTATTCTTCTCGGCTGGGTCACAACTGTCGGAGCGATCTCGATCCTGGACCGCTCGTACGAATGATGCGTCTCAAGGTGATTCTTCCAGTTGCGTTGGTGGTAAGTGTCGGCGTGGGGTTCACGCTCGCGCCCTCGCGCAGTATTCGTGACGTACCGGCAGAACCAGGTCATCGATCTGAAACCTCTTCTGAACAGAACACAGACCTGCAAGCAGTGGCCGCAACCGCGCTCGGCACGCGCGAGGGATCGATCGTCGTTATCGATCCACAAACCGGACACATACGGGCCGTCGTCAATCCGGAAATTGCTTTTAAGACCGCATTCCCACCGGGCTCGACAATCAAACCTTTCACTACGATCGCAGCTCTGCGCGCGGGAGTGCTGACAACAGACACGCGCATCCGTTGTCGAGGTAAATACAAGCGCGAGGACGTTATTGACGCATGCGTCCATCGTCCACAGCTACCGCCATTCAATCCCGCTGAAGCAGTGGCTTACTCCTGCAACTATTACTTCGCCACAACCGGCGAACGGCTCGACGGAGAAAACTTCGCGCAACTGCTAACCGAGTTCGGCTTCGGTCAAACGACTGGGATCGAAGACCAACAAGAAACCGCCGGTATCGTTGCGCGCACCCGGTGGCAAGCTCAGAGCGCTCTCGGCGAGGGCCCGTTTCTTCAAGTCACGCTCGTGCAGATGGCAATGGCCTATGCAGCACTCTTCAACGGCGGCACACTTCTGAAACCCAACTACGACGGCATCCGAAAAGTTCGCGCACAAGTGCGCATTGAGAACGAAGAGCGCGCCACACTGCTCGAAGGAATGCGTGGCGCGGTTTCGTTTGGCACAGCGGAGAAAGCCGATCTCGATTCCCTTCCGGTTCACATCATCGGCAAAACCGGTACCTCAACTCAGCTTCAGGGCTTTCGCACGCAAGGCTGGTTCGCCGGTATCGCATTCAAACCCAACACGGCGCCTGAACCCGCAAACGCACAGCTTCTCGTCGTTGTGTATCTAAAGAACGCGCACGGCTCTGACGCAGCCGAACTCGCACGACCGATCTTCGAAGAATTTGCACGTAAACGCGAGGCGCACATGGACACGACCTACGTCTCCGTTCACCAGGTATCGGAAAATGTCACGCAACGAATGCCACTCGAAGATTACGTTCTTCACGTCGTCAGCAGCGAGGCCAGTGTTGAAGATCAACCCGACGCCCTCAAGGCGCTCGCGATCGCAGCCCGCACTTACGCATTAAAAAACCTCGGCCGTCACAAAGAACACGGATACGACTTCGCTGCCACGAGGCGGAACATCGTGGAGTTGCAACCGCTGAAACTTCTCAAACAACGACAAATTCTCGAAACAACCTTGCGCCACGAACTCGTTCATGTACTAATTGAGGCGATCGGCGGCGGCAAAACGCCTCGGTGGCTCACGGAAGGGATGGCCGTTTACGTCGCGGGCGAAGGACGACTCATCGAAAGCCGCCAGGAGATGAGCTCGATGTCGCCGCTCGATGTGGACCACGCACTCGCATCGCCCAAGTCGTCAGCAGACATGCGCAATGCATACGCGGCCGCTTACAACCTCGTGAAACAACTGATCCGCAGCGAAGGCGAGAATAAAGTTTGGAAAAGAATCGCGGATCGGAGCTATAGTGTTTACGCCTCCAAGGCACAAAAACGGACAAACGAACTTTTGTGTTCCTTAGTGCTTAAAAATAACCAAAGGCTCGACTCCCATGAATCCAATCACCCGACCGGCAGTAGCGATTTTACTGCTTCTCATAACCGTCACGATTACGGGTAGCGCCCAGCAGAAACGACAGACACCTGCAAAGCCGCAACCCAAACCTGCCGTTGCGCCGACGCCCGCTCCGACATTCGACACGCTGATAGCCGCCGATTCTTACATTCTGTATGGCGAGGCGAGAGGCGCGGGACAGGTCATTAGGTCGAGTGCTGTAAACGATCTGCTCGAGCCCGTTTTAAAACTCGCGAGTCCGCCGAAAGAGTTCAGGACGATCCTGAAATGGTTGAAAACGCACGCGGAAGAGGTGATGACTTCACGTCTTTTGTTGGCGACGTGGGCCAACAGCGCCGCCAAAAACCTCCCGGAAGTTGTGATCGCGATCGAGTTTGCTTCTGCGGAAGAAGCTACCAAGTTTTCCGCTGGTTTGAATGAGTTTCTTCCGACTGTGTTACCGCCCGCGCCCGCGGCTGAGCCTTCCCCAGACAAATCGCGTGGGTCCAATACCACTGAAAAGCCGAAACCAGCCACTCCCAACTTCCACATAAAACGGTTCGGATCCCTCGTCGTGCTCACTCCGAAGCCTTGGACCATGAAACAGCTCAAGCCGGCTGGAAGCAAGCTGCTTACTGAGGACCCGAACTTCCGCGTCGCCCATAACCGCTTCAATTCGGAGCCCCTCTTCGTCTATCTCGATACTAAAGCGATCGAAAGACAGGACGAAGAGAACCGCAAGCGATGGGAACAGGAAGCAATAGAGGCACGGAAGCGCAACGAGACTTTAGCGGAAAAGAAAGCTCAGGAACCACCCGAGGCTGAACCGGCTGGAAACGATAAGTTCACGGTAACAGAACAGGTCGTAAACCCATACGGCACTCCCCCTCCCGACTCCAAAGACGTGCCGGCGCCCGATCCATTATCAAACGCCTTTGCCGGACTCGCCTACTTATTCTTTAGCGGCGATGCAGCTTTGCCGGCTGGCGTCGGGTTTGCGCTTGCGTTCGAAGGGGAATCGTTTGATTTACGCGCACTGCTCGTCAATCAGGCGGGCGAGAAGTCTGACGCCCTCCCGTTCGTCCCGATGCTGATTCCCGGGCCGGCCTTTACGCCGGAAGCACCAAACATCTTCCCGGCCGACACGGAGTTGTTGGTGACGATGTCGCTTGACCTGACGCAGATTCATACGACCATTGCGAAGCAACACCTGCCTGAATACATCGCCAGTCCCGTCAAAACCGCTAACGGCGTCGAGGAACCGGTGTCACCGCTCGCAGAATTCGATAAGCGTCTGAAGCTCAGCATCAAAGACGATGTGTTGCCGCTGCTCGGTTCAGAAATCGCGTTACGCCTGCCGATGCAGGGACTGAACCTGATCGGGCTCGCTGGAGTTAGACCTACAGTGCTGCAAGTGAAAGAGGAACCAGCTGTAAATGGGGCGGCGGTTGCGATCGCGCTCAGAGACAAAGAAGCCGTGCGAGCCCTCATGCCCAAAATAATTGACAACCTGGGCTTCAAAGGCGCCAGCTCGTTCGCGCAAACTGAGCGTCGCGAAGACACGGAGATCGTCTCATATGCAAACCTCTTGTCGTATGCCTTCATCGGGAACTTCATCGTGATTTCCGATAATGTCGCTACCACGCGGCATATCGTCGACTCCTACTTGAAACATGAAACTCTGGCGAGCAACGGCGACTTCAGAAATTCCACTCGCTGGCACCCGAAACCACAGCACGGGTTGCTCTACATCTCACCGTCTTTCATGGAGAGTTACAAGGCGTGGGCCGAACAGGCGGCCACACGCATAAGCGATGAGACTCGGGCCTTTCTCGTGAAAGCGACTTCAGTGTCCCAGCCAATCACCTACTCACTTTCCAACGAAGGTCTTGGACCAATGCACGAGGTCCACATTCCGAAAAACCTCCTTTTGATGGCGGTTGCTGGAATTTCAGGCGAGGGCAATCCGCCGCCTGCGCTCCGGAACGAGCGCGCTGCCATCGGGTTGATGTACGGGATCGTTTACGCGCAAGGGCAGTACAAGAAGTCTAAGGGTAACGGAAGTTGCGGGACGCTCGAGCAGTTAATTGCGGCGGACCTAATTCCGAAAGAGATGGTCGAGAGCTCAGCCTACGTATTCAACGTGACTGTAAGTGGCGACAAATTTGAGGTGTCGGCAACGCCGTCGGAGTATGGAAACGGCGGTAAACTGTCGCTCTTCATCGACCACACAGGCGTGTTGCGCGGCGGCGATCGAAACGGCGCTGCGGCTACGGCGTCCGATCCTCAAATAAATTGACCACGGACAAAAACGGATAACTTAAAGATTTTCGATTTCCACCGGTTCAACCGGCTCAGCGAGGTCGAAACCGAAAACTTTTGAATAGAAATACAACTCTCCATCGAGCGCGCGCTTGATGTTCTTTGCCTGCCTGAAACCGTGCTGCTCGCCCTCAAACGCGACGTACGAAACCGGAATTCCCTTCCCTCTGATCGCGTCAACCATCATCTCCGCCTGGTTGGGCGGAACCACCTTATCTTCGAGTCCCTGAAAGAAGATTACGGGGCACGAAAGCTTCTCGGGAAAGTTGATTGGTGAGCGATCGAAGTAAATGTCCCTTCGAGCTGGATACGGGCCCAGTAATCCGGTCAGATACTGCGACTCGTACTTGTGCGTATCGCGCGCCATCGACTCCGTATTGCTGATGCCGAAGTGACTCGCACCCGCTTTGAACGCATTTCGAAACGTGAGAGCACAGAGCGTGGTGTAACCGCCGGCGCTGCCACCGGTAATGATCAACCTGTTGCCGTCCACCTCGCCTCGCTCGGCAAGATAGCGAGCGCCATTCACACAGTCGTCGACGTCGACGAGGCCCCATTTCTTGTTAAGTCTTTCACGATATTGCCGGCCGTAACCGGTGCTGCCACCGTAATTGACGTCCAGCACGGCAAATCCCCGGCTGGTCCAATATTGAACGGACAGGCTCAGCGCCGTGGAAGCTGCGGCGGTTGGTCCACCATGACTTTTCACGATCAGGGGTGGCTTTTCGTTGTCCGGCGCGCGGTAATCGGGATTCTGCGGCGGGTAGAAAAATCCGTGCGCTGTGAGTCCACCCTCAGTCGGAAACTCGATCGCACGCGGTACTGAAAAGTATCGGGGATAAACCTCGAGATCATTCGACCGGCGCAGTATTTCAAATGCGCCCGTGCTGACCTCGAATTTCACGATCGCCGCTACGTCGGTCGGTGAGCCGCCGCGAAACAAAGCCTGTCCATTTGCCGCGCGCACGAACTGAATGTCTGTATACGGACAATCGATTAGCTTGCCCTTGCCGGTACTTACTGCGACTGTGGCAAAGGTGGAGACACCCTGATCGATGTGACTACAGACAATCGTTTCCGCCGAGGCAAAAGCATATGACGACATGCCAAAGATCCATTGCGGCATGCCGAGTTCAGCCTTCGACTGGTAAACATTTTCGATTCCACCATCGGCCGTGATTCTTTCGAGGTTCCACCAGCCACTACGGTCGGACGCGAAGTACAAAACGCCGTCAGGCGACCATTCCGGCTGGAAAATCGACTCCGCGGCGCCGCCCGCGACCCATCGCGTGGACGCCAGTTTGCCGTCTTCCCCAAACTCACCGACCCATAATTCGCAGCCATCCCAGGGCATATTTGGATGGTTCCACGTGAGCCATGCGAGTTGTGTCCCATCCGGACTCAAGCGAGGTGTGGAGTAAAAATCGTTGCCCTCAACCAATACGGAGCCATAATCTTCGGCCGGCTCGGTGTTGACACTGACGATCGTGTTGACTGCCTCGGCGCCCGCGCCTGTGTGATCTTCGCGGACACAGATGAGACGCCCGCGAGCGTGGTCCAAACAGGCATCGGCGTAACGCATTTCGCCCGGCGCCGTCAGTGCCTCCGGCGCACCGGAACCTTGTTGGCGGTAAATTCGCTGGTCGGAAAAGTTTGAAAAGTAAGCGATTCCCTGGCTGACCACGTAATCGCCGCCACCGTACTCATGAACGCGCGTGCGAGCATTAAACGGCGGCTGATTCACATCCGTACAAACTCCGTCTGGGCTTCGCCTGACAATGACATTACGACCGGATTCCTTCGGTCGCATTTCCAGCCAGTAAATATCCTCTCCATCAAAGAACGGCTGACTGAGGCCTACTGATCCTTCAACGATCAGATCTGAGGTGATCGGCGACTTCCACGAGCCGTACGGTGCGATCTTTGGTGAATTTAGCAAGTTCGATCCTCGAATATTTGATCTCAAATCCCGGGTAGTTGTTCGCATTTGTGTGACATCGAGAAACTTTTGTCACAACCTCGCAAGGGGTTTACAAGCTTGCTGCAACCTACCTCCGCCCGATGGCAGTTAGTATCTGCCCGTCGTTAATTCTCCATGGGAGAACTGAGATAAAGGCAAGGGCGCTGGTCTTGGGGGAGGTCAGCGCCCTCTCTTTTTGTCTGCTCGCCATCTTACCAATTCAAAGCAAAAGTTCAGCCACAAAGAGGCACAAAAGGCACAAAAATTTTCATTTGCTTGATGTGCCGGTTTACTAATCTTCGTTTTTTGTGCTTTTGCGCCTTTTTGTGGCCAGATCTTTGTGGCACAATTCCGCCCGTCAAATCTCGAGAGAGGTGGCCCACCGATGTCTATCCGCAAACAGAACCTGGTCGTCTTTTGTTTAATGACGTCTTTCATCCTCGCCGGATTTCCTTTAACCGTGTCTCGTGCTGACACATTCAGGCCGGTCGTGCGCGGCAAACGCGGCGTCGTGGCCGGCGGGCAGCCGCTTTCGGTCGAGGCCGGATTACGCATACTCCAGCGTGGCGGCAACGCCGTCGATGCGGGTGTTGCGACTATTTTAGCGGCATCGGTGATCGAGTTTTCTCACTTCTCGTTTGGCGGCGAGGTGCCGATTCTGATCAAGCTAAAAGGGCAGAAAGTCGTCGTAATCGAAGGAATGGGCCAGGCGCCGATGAAGGCAACGCGCGAATTCTTCGTCAATCGCGGCTCGTCCGACAACACCGGAGCGACAGGACAAACCACCATGCCCGGCGCGAAAAAACCCGGCATGATTCCCTCTACCGGACCACTCTCAGCCACGGTCCCCGCCGTTCTCGACGCGTGTGTCACTGCGCTCGATCAATTCGGGACGAAAACACTTGCTGAGGTGATGGAACCTGCGATTCAACTCGCAGAGGGTTTTCCGATCGACGAACTGCGAGTCCAGTACATCAGGACGCGCGCGCCAATCTTCTCGCAATGGGAAGATGCGAGACGTGTCTTTCTTCCCGGCGGCGAAATTCCGAAGGTCGGCGACATCTTCGTGCAAGCGGATCTGGCGCGAACGCTGCGTGAGATTGTTCGTGCCGAGCGTCTCGCCTCGAAGGGCATGCGCAATAACCGGCACGCCGGTCTGATGGCGGCCCGTGACTATTTTTATCGTGGTCCAATCGCGCGACGTATCGGCGATTACATGCAGGCGAACGGCGGTCTAATCGCCGCGGGCGACTTCGCACGGTTTGCGGCGAAGGTGGGCCAGCCTGTTGAAACGGACTATCGCGGTTACCAGGTCTACAAAGCAGGTTTCTGGACGCAAGGCCCGGCTATGGTCGAAACACTCAACATCCTAGAGGGTTTCGATTTGAAGAAGATGGGGCACAACTCGCCCGCCTACATTCACACACTCGCCGAGGCTCTTAAACTCGGCCTCGCTGATCGAGACCGCTACTACGCCGATCCGAATTTCGTAAAAATTCCGATGGCCGAGCTGCTGTCGAAAGATTACGCCGCGTTGCGACGTCCCCTCATCGACGAACGCCGCGCATCTCTGGCGCAGCAACCGGGCGATCCGATGAACATGAAGGCCATCCTTGCGAGCGCCGTGCAAACTATCGGTCGTGCTTCGGCGTTGCCGGAGATCGAGCGCGCCAACGACACCACGTGTGTCAACGTTATAGACAGAGACGGAAACCTTTTTAGCGCGACCCCGAGCGGCGCGTGGCTGCCCGCAGTCGTTGCCGGAGACACGGGCGTGCTGATGGGCCAACGTTTGCAATCGTCTCTGACCGATCCCAATAGTCCGAACGTTGTCGCGCCGGGCAAGCGCCCGCGCATCACGTTGACGCCAACACTCGTGCTGAAAGGTGGCCAGCCGTTCATGGTGCTCAGCACGCCGGGCGGCGATAACCAGGACCAGGCGCTGCTGCAAGTGTTGCTGAATATTATCGAGTTTGGGATGAATCCACAGGAAGCTGTGGAGGCGCCACGCTTTGACACTCAGCACTACGTCAGCTCGTTTGACGATCACGAATTTCTGCCAGGCTCACTGAACGTCGAGTCGCGTGTGAATCTGAAAACGATCCAGGCTCTTTCGGACAAGGGTCACAAGGTGAGGGTGCAGGGTGAGTGGGGTACGCTCTCCGCGCCCACTGTAGTCATCTACGATCCAAAGAACGGTGTAGCTTCAGCGGGCGCCGATCCGAGGCGCAGCCGTTACGCGGTCGCGTGGTAACGACGCAATTTCAAAAAGCAGGGGGTAATCATGGGACTTCAGGAAGGCAAGCGCTTCGTAGATTTCAATCTCAAGAACCAGGACGGCAAAAACGTCACGCTGGATGACTTCAAGGGCAAATGGCTCGCTCTCTATGTCTATCCGAAAGACGATACGCCGGGCTGCACGATTCAGGGCAAGTCGTTCACAGCAACGAAACAGGACTTTGACGATGCAAACATCGCCGTTGTTGGCGTGAGTGCGGACGACGTCGAATCACACAAGAACTTCTGTAACAAATTTGGTTTCACGATCGACCTCCTGGCCGATCCGAATCATGAACTGTTGTCGGCCGCGGGTGTGGGGCAGAGCGAGTACAAGGGAACGATGTACTGGGACCGCACAAGCTTTGTGATCGACCCGGACGGAAACCTGCGCAAGACGTATTTGAAAGTTAACCCGGACGGACACGAGCAAGTGCTGCTCAACGACATCAAAGCAATGCAGGAGAAATAGCCGCAAAAGAAGCACCTAAGCACAAACGAGCGATTTATCTGTTTGTGAACTTGTTTGTGAGTTTTGTGCCTTTTCGTGGCTCAATTGATGATGCTTGCGTACGTCTTCTGGCATTGGCCGCAGTCTAGTGTAGAGCCTGGCTCGTATGTGGACCATCTGATCACGTTTCATCAGACCCTCGCGGCAAATCGGCCGAGCGGCTTCCGGGAGTCGATCGTGTTCCGCATCCCGCGCGCAAGTTGGCTCAATACAGACGGCGAGGCATACGAAGAGTGGTATCTCCTCGATGACTCGGCAGCGTTGGACCGTCTGAATGAAGCCGCAGTTTCAGGTGTCTGTGAAGAGCCGCACAACAGAGTCGCGCGAGAGGCCGCTGACGGCATCGGTGGCTTGTATCGACTGCGTGCTGGTGCAGAAGATCTGACCCAAGCGAGGTTCGCGACGTGGCTCAGCAAACCCGCGGGCGTCTCTTACAAGGATTTCTACGCCGCACTCCAGGCACACACCTCACAAACCGGCGTAGCCCTGTGGGGCCGGCAGATGACACTTGGTCCAACAACCGAATTCTGCCTTCACACTCAAACCTCCACTACACTTCCTCAAGGTGTAACCGTCGCGCTCGATCCGATCTTTCCGCGTTAGTCCGTGTTCAGCTCAGCGGCCAGGGGACAATGATCCGATGCGGCGCGAATGCGCTCCACCGGCTCTTTTATCACCTCACACTTCGTCAAGCGGTTCGCAAACGCTCGCGGCAAGAACACGTAATCGAGCCGCACGTGCGGATCCCACGTCGGAAACGTGTATCCCTTGTCGTCCGGATGCATCGATCGAAAACCATCGGTATACCCGGCATCGAGCACTAGCTGGATCGACTCGCGTTGCAACTTGCGCCCGCTGATCCAGATCAGCGCGCGAATCCACGTCGGCAGCCGGTCCATTTCCAAAACCTCTCCCGGCGCGAGTGTGTTGAAGTCTCCGACTAAAATATGAAATCCGTTCTGATGTCGCTTAATTCCCTCAAGCAGCGACCGGATCTCACGCGTGCGCCTGCGTTCGTCCCACTTCGAAAAGCGCGCACTGAGATGGAGACCAAAAACCCGTGTCTTACCTCCGGCCGGAACGATCTCGAGAAACGAATGACGCGCGCCCGCTGGATAGTGCCACTCGTGATAGTCGACTTCAGTGCGACTCAGAAAACCGATGGAGTGATTTCTCCGCGCCGCCCAAAACGGAAACTTCGTCGCCTCGGAAAGTCGCTCAATGACGACTGGATCGGTGGCCTCCTGAAAAACAACGAGATCGGGCGCCGCCGCAACGATCGTTTCCGCCAGCTCCTGTTCTCTTCCGCGGCCACCAAAACGGATGTTGTAACTGAGCAACTTCAGGCTCACGCCTCTTCACCCGGCGGGACCACGACAAAGTATGGCTCGCCAAACAATACGTCGCGGCCATAAAGAACAAGACTCGAAGTAGCCTGGAAATTTACCGGGCGCCCAACGAGCTTCTGAAGCGATTCACGCAATCCATTCAAACTCGGTGCTACGTCCGGATCCTTGTCGCCGAGGGGTTTCGTGTGCAGTCCCGGAATGTAAAAACCGTCCGACGCCCACGCTTCCATCACCTTACTTCCGACGAGCGTCACGTCGAGATCACTCGTCGATTTGCCCTGCGAGTCAAACGGCTGTCCGTCTTCATGGCGCTTGTTTGTAACAACGCTGCCGCGCAAGACGATGCCGGTCCCTTCAGGAAGTCCTTGTTGTAGTTTTTTATAGAACGCGATGAAAAGACGCTCGTCACCGCCAAAGCCAAGTGTGATGATGCGCGAGCGGATCTCGTTCTCGTTCATCTCATATGCATCTTTAGGCATAAGAATCTTTCGAATGAGTTTCGGTTATGGGGCTCTTGCTAACGGGAGATGTCTCGAACGACTTCGTACAACTCGCGCGTGCCTTCGCGAACGTTCTTCACCGAGATTCGCTCGTTGTTGCCGTGCACGCCTTCGTCTTCTTCGGGGGTTGTGTAAATCGGGGCCCAGCCGTAAGCGACAATGCCAAGCTGCCGGTAGAGCTGGCTCTCAGTATAACCACTCAACATCTTTGTCGTGACCACGGCGCCGGGATATTTTTCTTTCGTCTTTCGCGCGATAAGAGAAAACAATTCGGTATCGATAGGGGAACTGTTCGGTTGTTTGAAGCGATTGATGTTTTCGATCTTGATCGAGGGATCGGCGATCACCGACGTTAGTGCCTTGAGAAAATCGTCAGGCGACTCGCCGGGCAACAGCCGAACGTCGAGATTGCACGTTGCTGCGTTCGGGATGACGTTCGTTTGCTTACTGCCGCTGAGCATCGTAATCGAGATCGTGTTGCGAACGAGAAAGTTGTACTCGCGTTGACTCGAAAGCGACTTCACGAACGCCGGATTCTGCAACGACTCACGAATGTTTTGAAACTGCGATCGCAGCGGTTCCGGCTGCAAAGCGGCAACGTCTTTGAAAAACTGTTCGACAGCCGGCAATAACTTCACCGGGGTTTCCCAATCGAGAATGCGATTCATCGCGCGGATAAGACGAGTTGTCGCGCCATCAGGTACGGGTCGCGAGCCATGTCCGGGCAGTCCCGTTGCGGTGAGACGCAACCAAAACGGCGCTTTCTCAGCGACATCTACGCCGACAACCTTGACCGAGTCGCCTTCGCGCAAATTGTCGCCGCCTTCCGTGATCACGTATTCGGCATTCTTGAAGAGGTCGGCCTTGTTCGCGATCATCCAGAGTGAGCCTTCGTCGTCAACCTCTTCGTCTGCGGTGCCGAGAAAGATCACGTCGCGTGATAACGGTGGTCCTTCGCGCTTGAGCAGGATCATCGTCATCAGGTGGAGCAGTCCCTCGCCTTTCATGTCGAGTGCGCCACGGCCGTAGATCGAATTGTTCTTGATGATAGCGGCGAAAGGATCCACTTCCCACGCAGCAGCTTCGGCAGTCACGACGTCGGTGTGACTCAGGAGGATGATCGGCCGCTTCGAGCCGTTTCCTTTGAGGCGCGCGATGATGTTCGCGCGACCCGGCTTGTACTCGAATATCTCGTTCTCGATACTGTGCTGATCGAAAATGTTTTTGAGAAACTTCGCCGCCTCGATCTCATTGCCCGGCGGATTTGAGGTGTTGACGCGCAGGTACTGCTGCATCAGATCAACAGCCATATCCTGGTAGTGCGGCCAGTTGATCCCGTTTTGCGCCTGGGCCATCGCCGCCAAAAAGCAAATTATCAAGCCTGCGATTAGTATTTTCTCTACCGATTTCAGCATTTGATTTCTTTTGCGATTTTGCGCCTTTTTATGGTTTCTAGTTTATTTCCAGCGTGGCTACAACCGGGATATGGTCAGACGCGGTGGTCTCCACCACCCACGCCTTCTTCGCGCGTACGCCATCACCGGTCCGGTAAAAAATGTGATCGATCCGCTTCACGGGCTTATCAGCAGGATAACTAAATCCGTCGCCTTTCGCCCGACTCGTAATCCATGCGTCGTCAAACAGCGTCCGCATGAGCTTGTAAGCGCTGCCCTCGGGAATGTCATTGAGATCCGCAACGACAATCAGCGGGCCTTTCACGTCTTCGAGGAACTCCAAGAGCTGTTCCGTCTCAAACAGGCGCCCATCTTCAAACTGGTAATCGAGATGCGTCGTAACAAAGTTTACTCGCCTGCCGCCGGCATCGACTTCAACCTTCAACATGCCGCGCCGTTCAGCTTCACGCTGGTTTTGAAACAAACGATGCACCGTGTCTTTGATTGGCCATCGTGAAAGAATCGCGACGCCGTATTTTCCGCCCTGGTAATCAAGGTTCGGAGCGAAAGCAAAGTGCATTCGCGTCATCGCCGCGAGCTCCGCAATCTCGTCTTTGCCTTCAGTTCGCCTGACTCCTCGATCGACCTCCTGCAATCCCACGAGATCCGGTTGCTCGCGATTGATCACATCCGCAATGCGTTGCAAATCCAGCTTCTTGTCCATGCCGACGCCGACGTGAATGTTATAAGTCATCACGCGCAGCGTCTTCTTCGCCTGAACGGTCGAACCGCCGCTGCCCACCAGGACCAGCGCCAGCAGTAAGAGTAGCGCAGCTCGCGAGAGATGCTGATTCATGAGTTAAAAATCCGGCTATGGGAACAAGAACTCAAACGGCAAAATCAGATAATGTCTTACTTCTGTGTTGGCGCCAGCCTTTACGAGTCATGGAACACTCGTTTATTACTTCTCCTTCTCAAGCATCGTTAACTAAGTCAGCAACGAATCAGCGGGAACACTGGCAGTTGCGTATAAAAAATCGTGAACGATATAGAACCTTTCCACATGATCAGTCGATTTTTCGTATTTTTCATCATCGTATCGAGGTGCTATTTCTCTTGTATTCTTTACTCCCACGCATACTCTTAGTTGACTGTGAGGTCAAGCAGAAAAAACGAGCTATATATAATGCCGGCGTTATGGCACGACGTCCGGCAACCAGAGAAGCGCCAATGTTTGCGCAGCGGGTTGCAGCCTTGCGACGCGGTAAGGGCCTGTCGCAAACGCAGTTCGCCGACCAAGTGATCGACTACAACGAACGAAGGAGCGGAAACCCTTCCCTCGACTTCATTCAGCGGACTGCGGAGGCCCTGGATGTATCCGTCGCCGAGCAAAGAACAGGAGTTCATCCTTAGTGTCTTGGAAAAAGCTCAGAAGACGTGGAAAGGTCGGCGGTTACTTGCCGCGCAATCGACTATCGGAAGGAATCAACCTCAGAGTAGCTTGACCGAAAGCAACTCGCCTCATCTCGCGATTCATGACATGCACGTTCACCCTCAATCCCCAGGGCCAAAGTGTATCATCTTGGCCGTTATATGACGCGAGTAAGTCGCCAAGATTGAAGCCCTTGATTCTCAGCTCTGCTTCATGCCCTGGTTTTACATAAGGCATTGTCTCCATTTTTACATCATCAACTGAAACGAGCCTGGTCCAATTTCCATTCCCCAGTATTTTCCTTACGTCGCCTTGATACAAATAAGTCGGAGCAACGACAAAATCAATCGTTGTTAACGCGATGAAATCCGCATCTTGGAATGATGAGGCGCTCATATTCTGGAGCACTACCACCAAATCGAAATTTGGAAGCCGGGAAAGCTTCGGATCACCAGAATCTTTCCATTCTTCAAGTTTCTTCGACGCCGCGCTTAGTAACGGGAGGTCTTGTTCAACTATCTCGACAGACTTGATTATAGGTGCCGATTTCTGCTCAGTTGAGCTTAGATCAGTCCCTGGGGCTCTGTGGTCCTGTGCACAGCTTGCTACAAATGAACAGGCTACAAGGAAGATGGCCCACTGACGCGGCTTGATATACATAAGCTTGCTCCTTAACAAACTCCTATAACGCTTAAACGTCAGTAGAAGCTCCGGTGCGCTTGCTGAAGCACATCCGCGTGCACAACATTCGGTGATCGCGATCATTGTCTTCAACTGATCCTGATCTGATGTTCGCTGTATTTGCTCTTCCGCATTGGAGGTCTCCTGGTGTCATACTCACCCGAAAACCTCTACTTTTCAATGGTCGCTTTTTGAGGGGTACTTACAAGTGCGGCTTACGCCATACGCAACTATGAAGATGCACGGCGCATTGGAACGATTG
>DAIOGT010000083.1:16229-18523 GCA_036745095.1 Pyrinomonadaceae bacterium | reverse complement strand
TTGATCTGCATGAACTGGCGTTCGAGCGGTGTCGCGATGTTGTTGGCGATTGTGTCGGGACTCGCGCCTGGATAACCAACCATCACCTGGATTACCGGATAGTCAACCGCCGGCAGGTCGTTCACGGGGAGCTGGAAGTAACTCATCACCCCGAAAAGGATCACGGAAAGCGTCAAGACCGCGGTCATCACTGGCCGCCGGATGAATGGCTCAGAGAGATTCATTTTGATCCACTCGCTTCGGCTGTGGTATTGGCAGGAGGTTCCTGAATCACGACTTTGTAACCGGGCGTCACACCGAGTTGTCCGTTAACGACGACCTTCTCTCCTGCAGCAACGCCTTTTTCAACTACGACCAGCTCGCCTTGGCGCTGGCCGATGGAAACTGTGCGTTGCTCGGCGGTCGAGTCAGGTTTGACGACGTAAACATACGATCCGGCTGCCGACATTTGTGGTGCAGTTGCAGGGACCAGCACTGCGCCCGCAATCGTGCCGAGCAGCAGTCGCACGTTGACGAAGCGTCCGGGCCAGAAGCGGTGTCCGGGATTCGGAAGTGTGGCCCGCAGCGTTACCTGTCCGGTGTCGGTCTGTACTGCGTTGTCAACAAACGTCAATCTTCCGGAGACGGCGTCCTCGGGTGAATCCGGGAGTCGCACCTCGGCGAGGAGAGTTCCCGCGCGCATCTGGTCCTGCACGAGCGACAGGTTGCTTTGCGAAATCGTGAAGTCTGCGTAAATCGGATCGAGTCGCTCGATTACTACCAGAGCGTTGCTGGGAATTCCGGAGTTGGAGTCTGAAATGCCGCCGCCGGGATTCACAACGTTGCCAAGGTCCACGAGGCGCTGGCCCGCGCGGCCATCGATGGGCGAATGAATGTAGCAGTAACTCAGCTCGACCTTTGCTGTCTCAATCGCTGCCTGGTCTACTTTGATCGTTTCCTCGGCACTGCGCACTGCGGCGCGGGCGGCTTCCGAATTGGCTTTGAGTGTGTCGTAGTCCGTACGGAGCTGTTCGTACTGCTCGCGGGCGACGACGCCCTGCTCAACTAGCCCGCGATACCGTTCAACTTGGGCGCGGCCCCAGTTCTCACGCGCAATCTCGCGCGCGAGGTTCGCTTCGGACTGTTTCCTGGCAGCCGTATCTTTTGCAAGATTTGCCTGCGCCTGTTTCAGGCTCGCCTGGAACGGTCGCGGATCGATCGTGAAGAGCAGTTGGCCTTTTCTGACGTTGGCGCCGTCAGTGAAATGAATCCTCTCGATGCGGCCGGAGACTTGCGGCTGAATCGAGACGACTTCGCGCGCGACGATCCTGCCGAGCGCATCGAGGTAGTTCGAAACATCCTGAGACACCGCCGTGCTAACGACGACTGGTGCGGGGGGACGTTCAAAACTCGGCTGCGCCTTATTCACACAACCGGCGAGCGCGGCGCACAAGGCACTCAGGGCCAGGAGAATTCCCAGAGATTTCATAAATCCTATTCCTTAAGGTACTTCGGGCGCACCCATTTTGCCATTATCTGGAGAGAATACTAAGCGGGGTCGCTGCGGGTTGTGTTAAGCGGAAGTAAAAATTTGTTAAGAGTTGTGAATCCGCGTCATCTGCGGCCGGTTACAACTTGTCCAACAAGTTAATCAGGTGGGGTTTGGTTTCGTCGACGATCACGATCTTCTTTGCGAGCTTCGGATTTGCGTCGAGGAAGGCTGCGAGGCTTTGTTTCTTCGGTGACCAGGGTTTGCCCTTCTTCTTAACTTCCTTCTTGCGCTCGGCATCGATCTCATCAACCGGGTACGTCAGGTGAACCGTGTATTTCGCTTCACCTCGTTCAGCCCACAACATCTCCAACGTCTCGCGTTCCGGATTGCCGTGCTCGCCGTTTCCGGAAAACACGTAATGGTCGGCGGTGATGCGACGAAAGAAGATCGGTTCGACGTTGCGATTGCTACCGTGATGCGGACACTTTAAAACATCGACGTGGATCGTACTCTTCTCGTCGTTCGTCAGGAGCCCTACCAACTCGAGCCCTTCAAGGACCTTATCGCCACGCGCATCGCCAGTTAACAGGATGCTCCTGTCGCCAACTTCCGCTAAGACAACGAGGCTCGAAAGGTTTGCCACCGATTTATCCGCGAATGCCGCCAGCGCTGATTCACTCGCCTTCTGCTGCTTTTCGAGAAAGTCATCATGCGCTTGCTGTAACGCCAGCACTTCATCGTTCATCGGGCCAATCACCTTGAACTTCAGCCCTTTACCCATATCGATCTGTTTGCCCTTTTTCCTGGCAATGATGAGCTTGCC
>DAIOGT010000083.1:0-16129 GCA_036745095.1 Pyrinomonadaceae bacterium | reverse complement strand
GCCCTTTACCCATATCGATCTGTTTGCCCTTTTTCCTGGCAATGATGAGCTTGCCCTTGAACTGAGGATTGACGCGCAGTTTCAGCGCTCTTGCATCATCGCGGAGACGAAATCCCTGGCCCACGCTGGCAAAAATTTTGGCGACATCGGGATTGAGGCCGTCGATCTCCTCACCATCACCGGAGAGCGAGGCGGTTCCGAATGCGGCAGTCACTGCTGCTTTCAACCTGTCCGGATTATTACCGATGATGTCGTCAAACGTGTTGTGCCACAGACCACTGATTTTTAGCGGTGGCGGTCCAGCCGCCTCGACAAGTTCTTTCGTCAACTCCAGTATGCCCTTGATATGATCGTCGTCAATGTGACTCACCATCAAAAAGTCAACCTGAAGCGGGGCGCTGGCAGCGAGTTTACGCGCTTTTCGTATCTGGTCCAGTCGTGGTTTGAGGTGAGGCTGATAGACATTTGAAGGTCCGCCGTCGATAAGGGCCAGGCCCGGTTCGGTTTTTGAACCGTAGTGAAGCAGGAGGCAGTCGCCTTTACGTGCGCGTCTGACGTCAAGTGTGAAGAACATACCGTTTACTCTACTTTAGATATTTTGAAACGCTCGAAGCACATCAAGCATGCCGTGCCCCTGGAAACTGCGCTCGCGCCCGAGATCGGTGGCGCTTTCGCAGAGAATGCTTTTAATCCGCCGCGGTTCTCCGACTAGCTCATCGTAACGCGCCATTAACATCGCGGCCGCTCCACTCACATGTGGCGCCGCCATGCTCGTCCCATCGAGTTCTCCCCATTCACCTTTTGGCAAACACGATTCGATTCGTTCTCCAGGCGCCACGAGATCAGGCTTTAGACGACCGTCACCAGTTGGACCACGACTTGAAAAGAAGCTGACACCGTACGTGTGCGGTTTATAACGGTGCGTGGCGCCGACCGTTATCACACCGTCCGCATTGCCGGGATCGGTAATGCTAAAAGCGGTGTAACCTTCGTAAGAACCATCCTTGGTCTCAAAGCTCTGGTACCCGAGATTTCCGGCTGCGGCGACCACGACGACGCCGCTCTCCACAAGCCGTTCACATTCGTTGCAAATCGGCGTCCGGCCACAAGCGAAGTTTCGCACGTCGTGCGGAATTGAAAGGCTGAGGTTTGCACCGTGAATCGTCAGATACGTATGTCGATCATTTAAATACCGCAGGTACTGCAACGCAGCGATGATCGCGAATTCTGTATCTTCCAAAGTTTTTGCGAGGACACGAAAGTCATAAAAGTTGATATCCGGACACATCCCATCAGCAAAACTATTTTTGACTTTCCGTTTTCCGTTTTTATCTCCTGCATTACAACCGATGATACCCGCGACGTGCGTGCCGTGGTTGCTCCTCGGCGCCGTGGTGGGCTTAATCTCGATCAGCGGTTCGACCAGTTCCCAATGAATGGGTCGATCGTTCGCCGCATCGTCGGCGAGGCTTTTTAGATTTTTTTTCGCAGCCTCCGCTGAAATGTTTTCCTGTAGCGGCGCCGATAGCAGACTCTTAAGGCGGTCTTTGAATTCTTTCGTATTCGTGTCGTTGTTATCGAGACTCACAATCTCGCGGATGTTGCTGAAGTCGAATGCCTTGATAATCCGACTCTTTCCATCCTTGTCGTAGAATCCCGGATGACTGCCGTCTATACCCGAATCCAGGACCGCCCAGTTGATCTTGGTACATTTGACACTGAACAACGTGCGCGCAGCATCACCCTTCACCGCCGGTACCGATCGTTCCAGCGCCGGCATCGCCTTTCGATTCAGCGAAATCTGCCAGACTTGTGGTTTTTTCTTTGCCGGCTTTTCGGTGAGTATTGTTTTGAATGCTTCACTGAGCCGCTTCACAACCGGATCAGGAGTTTCCAACTTTAACAATGCGTCTCCAGCGCCGAGCGATAAATTCTTTTCTTTGTTTTCGGTCGCCGCCCACAGGATGATGCCCGCGAGACTGATGTACCGGTCCAGCGCCGTAAAGCTGGCGAAATCCTCAGCCGGCAATGACGTTGGATCTTCGTCCGTTTCCGCTCTCGCCCAACTCATAATCGCCTGCAGCTTTGTTTTGAGCCGCGCACCCTTCGTATAGGCGATCAGATTCTGTTGAATTTTGGAATCTGCCCACCATTCGGTCATTGGCACCACTACGCGAAGAACTTCTTCGAAGAAGAGTCGAGCAGCAACAAGTCCCTGCAAGTATGCGATCTTTGGTTGCTCATCTTTTTTGCGTGCCATCTTCAACGCCCTGATTTGTTCGGCTATGCGCAGCGCGACAGGACCGGCGGGCGCCGTTTTGTGTGGAGTGATCAAAAGATCAATCGCAGCTCCGGGTTTTACCGCATACGCAACCCACACATCGCCGAGTACAGGCGAATCCTGTAACTGCCGGCGATCGTTTGTAGGACCAAGCAAAACCAACTCCACGAGAGCGCGAGATGAAACGGGCATCTGTAACCTCTTTTGGAATGTGAAGGCACTGACGGCGCGCGCCAATTAAATGACAGAATCACAGAGATGACAAGATATTAATCCTGCAATCCCTTCTGCTGTCGCAGCGCCGCGACAAACGAGGCATTGCGGCGTCGTGAGATCGGCACTCGCACACCACTTTCAAGCACTGCCACCGACGCGCCGGCGCGCGTGCGCGTCAGCTCGCGCACACCATCGAGCCGCACGAGGGCACGACGATGCGCACGAACGAAGCCGTTCTTTTGTATACGCTGCTCGAGAAGTTGCAGCGACTCGCGCAGGAAATAGCTGCGCGTACCGACCCACAGTTGCGAATAGTTCCCGGCTGCTTCGATCCAGTCGATCTCATTAAGGTGCAGCACCGTTGCGCCGCGCGCGGTACTGACGAGGACTGTCTCTTCGCGTGTCGAGCTTGAACGCGACTGCAAGCGCTTCACGAGCCGCTTCATCGTCATCGCAAAGCGCGCTTCACTCACTGGTTTCACGAGATAATCGAGCGCTTCGGTTTCGAAAGCCTTGATGGCAAACTGATCGAACGCGGTCAGAAAAACAACTGCCGGCATGCGCTCGATCGTCCGTCGCTTGATCACTTCAAAGCCATCAATGCCCGGCATCTGAATGTCGAGGAAGACAACGTCCGGCGGAGTCGTGTTCAAAGCAGCGAGCACTTCGGCGCCGTTGCGACATTCACCGGCAACGACAAACTCCGGAAAGTTCGCAAGCAACTGGCGCACGCCGCGGCGTGCTACCGGCTCGTCGTCAGCAATCAGGGCTTTCCACTTAACTGGTTTCACCGTTCGGTTCCGGAGTCATTTCGCGATACGGCAATCGTAAGGTCGCGATTGTACCGCCTTCGGCACGGCGAGCGATCTCGAGTGACGCTCGATCGCCGTAAAGCGCGCGCAAACGCTCGCGCGTGTTGTCGATGCCATGGCCGGGCGGAACCGGCGCCGCGGGATCGATGCCCGCGCCGTCGTCGATAACAGTGATCTCCAACACGTCACCTGATCGAGTGGCTGTAACAAGCAGAAGACCCGCATCCGTGTGTTTTGCGATGCCGTGGCGAATCGCGTTTTCGACCAGATGTTGGAGTGCAAAACTCGGGACGGTCGCAGACATCAGCAATTCCGGAATCCTAAACTCGGGCCGCAAACGATCCGAGAAACGAGCCTGTTCGATGGCGACGTACTGTCGGACCAAATCGAGTTCTTCACCGAGCGTCAATTCGTTTGACTGGTGACGGGCGAGCGTGCGACGCAGGAGCTCACTGAGATGTTCGATGATGCTGACGGCGCCCTGTCGATCGTTGTCACGAACGAGCACGGTGATCGTGTTAAGGGTGTTGAATAAGAAATGTGGGTTGAGCTGGGCCTGGAGCGCCGCAAAGCGCGCGCTCGACAATTGCTCGGAGAGCCGTGCGACTTGCACTTCGCGTTCGCGCGCGTCGATGAAGTAACGGGTGGCGTGCTCGATGCCGACGACACAGAGATACACCGCCACACCAAATGGCAACGTAGTAAAGATCCAGCCTAGCCACTCGATACCAAACTGAAGCCAGAACTTTGCCGCACCCTCCTGCATCGCCGTGTGATAAATTTCAGGAGCAAAGATGCGGATCAGGACATACCGCAACAACTGTCCCACGCTGGCCCAGGCGACGCAGAACAATAGAGAAAAGAAGAAATGCAGCACGGCGCGTCGCAGGAGATGAGGACGTGTCAGCGGCCACCTTTTTGAGATTACAAAGATGGCTGGTGTGAGAAACGCGTACAGCAGCCAGTCGCCAAACTCGAACAGCAGTTCGCGGAGTGTCGCCGGTTCCCAACGCTGCAGACGCGCCTGCGCAATGCGATTGATGACTGCAAACACGGCGGGCACAATCCAGGCTGCCGACACGATCATCCAGGGACGCAGGCGTGGCATTCGCACGCTGTCACAGTATCGCTGGACCACGGCGAGCCGCAATACCGTTTACGTCAGAAGTCACGCCGCTCGTGTATTTGTTGTTGAAAATGGGCCACCAAAAGGCACATAAACCACAAAATTCATTCGAAAGAGGACTGCAAAGCATGAATCCCAAATCACTACTTACGACGCCAATTCTCGCTCTGTGCTTTTTGTGCCTTTTTGTGGCTAATACTTCTGCCGCGACGGACGATCGTGCGGCTGACGCTGCTGCGATCCGCGCACACATCGAAAGCATTTTTCAGGCCTTCATCGACGGCGATGTAGAAAAGATCTTCGCGACGCACTCAGAAGACTGGCGCGGCCTTTTAGAAGGAACTCGCACGCCGATCAAAGGCATTGATGAGTATATGCGTGCAAACGGTATCGAATGGCCCAGGCCCGCGAATGCACCGAAGAATACTCCATACTTTCCTGCGGGTACGACTTACAAAGTCTTCGACTTTGATGTGCACTTCTATGGTCCGGAGCTAGGCGTTGCCAACTTCCTCGGCGAGTTTCAACGCAAGGAGGGCAACACCACCATCACCTTGCGACGCTTCCGTATCATGGACGTTTACGCGAAGCGCAAAGGAAGCTGGATTCAAGTCGCATCGCACACTGTTATCGATCCCGATTGGCGTGCGGAGCAAATGTCACGGCCGATGAATTTGCGGCCTGAGGCGCGTCAGCAAATACTGGCGGCACGCGAAGCGGTTTGGAAGGCGTGGTTCGGAAATGATCGCGCGGCGTTGGAGCGGTTGATTCCCGAAGAGACGATCGCGATAAATAGTGGCGAAGAAGGTTGGTCCGATCGCGCGGCGATCCTTGCGAGCGCGAAGAGCTTTGCAGATGGCGGTGGCAAGCTTGTGCGTCTGGAGTTTCCGAAGACCGAGATCCAGGTCTACGGAAACACCGTGATCATCTACACCACGTATATCTACGAGATTGACGTCAAAGGACAACGTTCAACGTCGAGTGGTCGTGCGACTGAGATGTTTGTGAGACGCGGCGACGAGCTTGTGAACGTCGGCTGGCACATGGATTCCGGGAAATGATTAGCGCCACAAATCTTCCTTTTTATATTGGCGCTTCGCTCCCGCGCTTAGCGTGAACGTCTTTGTTTCGTTCGGACCAAAGTCAGTCTGAAATATCAGCAGATCAGGTTTGTGAAAATCGTCGTAATCCGTATCGACTGCCTGGGCCAATATTTCCTTACCCGCGCCGTCGCGCACGTGTATCTTCGTCAGGTCTTTCTCACCAAGCGGCGCGAGCGTAGCGGCGGTTATTTCAATCGTCTGCTGGCACGTGCGATCTTGAGTTTATTGACCGCCGTGACCGTGAGCTGTGCCTGGGGAGCCTTTGCCCTGCGGCCGCGGAAACTATTAAGACGAGCAGCACAACAGAAAGCGAAGTAACCTTCATTCAGGCGCTCCTCAACCGAACTTAGTTGGAACGGTCGAGGATTCTACACCATTCAAAAGAAGAAATTAGCCACAAAGAAGCGGGGAGGCACAAAATTAAACGGAAGACATTTTTACGTTTTTGCGCCTTTTTTTGTAGCTACCAAAGGTCCATTTGGTTTACGGTTGCAGCGTGAGAAACCAGAACGACCAGGCGCGATGGATTGCGATGCTGGCCGCAACGGCGATAGCTCTTTATCTTTGCTGGCTCATGCTCAAGCCGTTCATGGGCGTGCTGGCGTGGGCGATCGTGCTCGTGATAGTTTTTTATCCGGTTCACAAAGAGATCGCGAGGAGAATGCAGCGACGTAGTTTGAGCGCCCTCATCTCGTGTGTACTGGTTGTGCTGGTGGTGGTACTGCCTCTCACACTGCTCGCCGTAGCCGTAGGTCAGGAACTCGCCAAAGTCGTTCCAAACTTGCCCGCAAGTCTTTCACAGCTCTCCAGTCAACAGCCTGCCGCACTCGGACGATTCTCCGGGTGGTTGCAGGGTCAATTTGGCTTCGACGTGGTGGGTTTGCAGGATTTCCTCGTCCAGCAATTCAAGAACGTAAGTGACCGATTGCTCGGTGCCTCTTTCAGTCTGATGGGCAACATCGTCAGTGGTATCGTCAAAACGTTCTTTGTCGTTTTCACGATGTATTACCTGTTCCGGGACGCCGACAAAATCGTCGACAGGTTACCCGACGCACTGCCTCTAAAGCGCGGACAAAGTGAAGTGATCATCGCGCGCACGCAGCAGGTTGTCAGCGCGAGCGTTTATGGCGTCGTCACGATCGCGGCGCTTCAGGGACTTCTCGGCGGCATCGCTTTCTGGATCCTCGGAATTCCCTCACCAGTGCTGTGGGCCGTGCTGATGGGTTTCGTTTGCATGATTCCCGTTGCCGGCTCTTTTCTCGTGTGGCTACCGTTAGCGATTTACTTGCTGCTGACTGGGCATTGGACCAAGGCATTGTTGCTGGTTATCTGGGGCGCACTCGTGATCAGCACACTTGACAACTTCCTACGCCCAAAGCTCGTAGGAACTCAAACCAAACTGCACGAGCTCTTTATCTTCTTCTCCGTCCTCGGTGGCATCAGCGTTTTTGGACTCCTCGGCCTGGTGCTGGGCCCGGTCGTGCTCGCCATCACGCTTGGTCTGCTACAAACCTTCAGAACCACACATGCAGTACAGCCTTCAGATTGAGCAGGATGGGTTTGCGATTCTCGAGAATGTGATCGACAGCACGACGCTCGAGCTTCTCGAAAACGAATTGCAGCACATCGAAATCGATCACCTCACAAATCAAAGAGCCGGAAAGGCGTTTGGGCTCAGAAACCTGATGGCAGCGGCGCCGCTCACCCGCCACCTCGCAAACAGCCCGTCGCTCAGCTCAATCGTAGAAGTCGTTCTCGGAAATACCGCGCGGGTTGTTAGGGCCATCTACTTCGACAAGCACAAAGACGCAAATTGGAAAGTCGCATGGCATCAGGACTTGACCATCGCAGTTCGAGAACAAATCGAGGTTGAGGGATTTCGCGCATGGTCCGTTAAAGCGGGCATCACTCACGTGCAGCCGCCGCTCGCGGTGCTGGAACATATGTTGACTTTGAGAGTTCACATGGATTGTACGGACGAGGCCAACGGCGCTTTGCGTGTTCTCCCGGGGACTCATCGTTATGGTCGACTCGAGCCGCATCAAATTCAACACTTCAAGCAACAACAGGAGCTGGTAACGTGTTCAGTACCACGCGGCGGCATCCTCGCGATGCGACCGTTGTTACTTCACTCCTCGCTTCCGTCACTCAATCCCACTCACCGCCGCGTGCTCCACTTCGAATACGCCGCGGTCGATCTACCGCCGGAACTCGAGTGGTTTGAAGCCGCCAAATAGCACCCGCCATTTACGGACCGTTTTCAGTTATCATCAGCCTGATATTCAACTCGCTACTTTTTGAGGGTGTCCAATATGGGATGCGACGTCTCGCTGCTGTCGGGCATTGAATTCTTTGAACTACTACAGGAAGAGGATCGACTCGCGCTCGCAAATGTCATCGATTCGATCCAACTAGCCACCGGAGAAACGCTCTTTCAGGCCGGAGAGCCGGGTGAGTCGTTGTTTGTCGTGCGCTCCGGTTCGATCGAACTCTTCATCAAAGACACGGTAGGTCAGAAGATCGTGCTCACTATCTCCGAAGCGGGCGATCTCTTCGGAGAGCTGTCGCTGCTTGACAGTGGTCCAAGAACCGCGACCGCAGTCGCGTTAAGTGATACGGAACTGCTCGTGCTGGACCGCGACGATCTGTTGCTACTCTTTCAGAGAAGACCAGACGCCGCGCTACACATGCTTGCAGCAATGAGCGCCATGACGCGAAAGGCTGACGAACTGCTCCGCACACGCGTCTCACGCAACGTAAACGAAGAAATACAAGAGCACAGCACGCCGCTCCAGCGCATTGCCGACTGGATTGCATGGTTCAGCGGCAGCATGCCGTTTCTGATCATCAACGCCGTGTGGTTTGCGATCTGGATCTCCATCAATACACTCAATCTCGGCATTGCCCAATTTGATCCGTACCCGTTTGGCCTGCTCACCATGATGGTCTCACTCGAAGCAATCTTCCTGTCGTGCTTCGTACTCGTGAGTCAGAACCGGCAAGCTGAGAAAGATCGCGTGCGCGCCGACATCGAATACGAAGTAAACGTGAAAGCGGAACTTGAAGTCGCGCACCTGCACGAAAAGACCGATCGCATTTACGAAAGCATGCTGGCGCGCTTTGCCAAGTTGGAGAAGCTGATGCAGCCCGGCCCAGTGGCGTGACTAAAAAATAACTAAAGAATTGTGCTAACGACACAAACGTTGTGGCTGTTGTCGCCGACAATGCAGTTCAATATCGGAGGAGCAAACTATGCGCTGGAGAGGTGAACGGCAAAGCACAAACATTGAGGATCGGCGTGGTATGTCTGCCGGCAGGGTCGCGGTCGGAGGCGGCCTGGGAACAATCGTGATTCTGGTCCTAGCGCTGCTTTTCGGCGTGAATCCGCAAACGTTGCTCGAACAACTACCGGGCGAGCAACAGCCGGGCGTGCAAACCTCGCGTCCACAAAATCCGCAAGAGGAAGAGCTGAGGCAGTTCGTTGCAGTGGTCCTGGCGAAGTCAGAAGACGTTTGGACGGACGTCTTCCAGAAGAACGGTCGACAGTATCGCAAACCAACGCTCGTGCTCTTTACGGATCAAGTGCGCTCTGCTTGTGGAATTGCCGGCGCTGCTGTTGGTCCATTCTATTGTCCCGCTGATGAAAAGGTTTACATCGATCTCGCCTTTTACGAACAACTGCGTCGCGAATTCAGTGCGCCGGGAGATTTCGCGCAGGCCTACGTTGTCGCGCACGAAGTCGGTCACCACGTGCAGAACCTTCTGGGAATTAACGACCGGGTGACGTCGTTGCAACGGCAGGTGACCGAAGCTGAGGCGAATCAACTGTCAGTGCGATTAGAGTTGCAGGCAGATTTCTTTGCGGGAATGTTTGCGCGCTACGTGCAGAACCAGGGACTGCTGGAAGCAGGCGACGTCGAAGAGGCGTTACGAGCGGCGAGTGCGGTCGGCGACGATCAGATTCAACGACGGACCGCCGGTTATGTAGTGCCCGATTCATTCACGCACGGCACCTCAGAGCAACGGCTGCGTTGGTTCAAGCGAGGTTACGAAACCGGAGACATGCGCCAGGGCGACACCTTCAGGGCTGGTGATCTTTAGTCTAAGCATCTTTTAGCCACAAAAGGCTACGCTATAGCTTTCTGAATCTTTTCGAGCGCGCCTTGCAGGATGTCGTCCTCGCGTGCAATGCACAGTCGCATGTAGTTGTCGTGCTGAGCACTATCGGCGAACGCACCTCCAGGCACGCCGGCCACGCCTTTGCTTATCAACATCTCGTTAAGATCGATTGCATCGCCAACACCTTCCGGAATGCGAGCCCAAATATAAAACGCAGATCCAGACTCGTAAATCTTGTAGCCCACTTTGGTCAGCGCTTCGACAGCCGTCTTGCGCTTCGTCGTGAATTTGTCACGCAGCACGTGGTAGTAATTCGGATCGGACATCAACACTTGCGAAAGCGCGAGTTGCAGCGGTGTGGGCGAACAGACGTAAAACACATTATTTGCATTGTTCAGCGGCGCAATCAGTTTCGCTGTGCCGTAAACGTAACCAAGCCGCCAGCCCGAGATGTTCCACGACTTCGAAAAGGAGTTGACTGTAATCGTGCGCTCCCACATGCCGTCCAACGTCGCAATCGATGTGTGCGGATTCTCGCCAACGACGTAGTGCTCATACACCTCGTCAGATATGCAGAGCAGATCAAACTCCTGACACACCGCGGCGATCGCTTCGAGTTCAGTGCTGGTAAACACTTTGCCGGTCGGGTTCGCCGGGCTACAGGCGATGATGGCGCGCAACGGAAATTGCGCGCGATCCTTTAATTCATGACAACGCGCGCGCAACTCGTCTACATCGAGCTCGAGGTTCTCGCCGTGCAGAGGTAGCACGTGCGAGTGGCCACCCAACTCATCAAGAATGCGACGGTGGTACGGATAGTAAGGCTCGAAAACAAGTGCTGACGAATTTTTGAGGTACGTGTGCGCGATCGCGATCAACGCTCCGGTCGCACCGGGCGTAATCAACAACTGCAACGGCGTCGCTTTTGGATCGACGTGAATGTCGTTGAAGCGTGCGATCTTCTTCGCCACGGCTTCGCGTAAATCGCCCACGCCTTCCGCCGGGCTATAGTGATTCCGGCTCGCCTTGATCAACTCTTCCGCCGCCTGGGCCAATTTTGGATTGATGGCTAACTCGGATTGGCCCTGTACAAGGTTTCCGCTGGCGGGCACGAGTCGCGTGATGGTCCTGATCTCAGGTTGAGGTTTTGGTTTTGGGGTCATGTCGAACCTCAGATTACCTCAGCTTCGATCTGTGTATCAAATCCACGAATCTGCGGCTCCTATTGACATTCTATACGAGCCATAGTATCTAAGTTGTATCGATTGTCTATAGGAGACGATATTGAAGAAGACGAAGAACGATCTTTTGCAGGGCACACTCGATCTTCTGGTGCTCCAATCGCTCAGCCTGGGACCGCTGCACGGGCTCGGCGTTTCCGATCGGATTGCGCAGATCACGCAGGGCGCATTCAAAGTTAAGCCCGGCTCGCTGTTCCCTGCCCTGCATCGTCTCGAAGAAGCAGGCTGGCTCAAGTC
Source organism: Pyrinomonadaceae bacterium (assembly GCA_036745095.1). Taxonomy (GTDB): domain Bacteria; phylum Acidobacteriota; class Blastocatellia; order Pyrinomonadales; family Pyrinomonadaceae; genus PSRF01. The sequence goes on along the minus strand of DAIOGT010000083.1, from coordinate 4,994 downwards.
TTCCTGGGGTGAGTCAGATAATCATCGTCGCGCCAAATACTACCGGCTCACCAAAGCCGGTCAACGCCAGCTCAAAGTCGAAACTGAAGGCTGGCAACGTATATCACTCGCGATCACGAGCGCGTTGAAAGCGACGTCTTAAGGAGTGTAGTAATGCCGCTTTTTTCGCGCATCGCCAGCACCTGGCGCAATCTGTTCAATAGGGAAAGCGTGGACCACGAGCTCAGCGAAGAGATCCGCGCGCACGTCGATTTACTAACCGATCAGAAGATCCGCGCAGGTCTGGAACCGGAAGCTGCACGACGCGCCGCACTGGTGGACGTCGGTGGAGTTGAACAAGTAAAGGAAAGAGTTCGCGAAGTCAGGATGGGCCGTCCGCTCGAAGATCTCTCACAGGACTTGCGTTATGCGTTGCGGGGCTTGCGTAAGCATCCTTCTTTTACTGTGGTTGCAGTGCTCACACTGGCGCTTGGCATTGGCGCCAACACGGCAATCTTTACGGTGATTAATGCCGTGCTCTTGAAACCGCTTCCTTACGATAGGCCGGAGCAGCTCGTCGTGGTGATCGAAACCGTTTCTGATCGACCTTTCGGAGTGTCGTTTCAAAACTTCGTGGACTGGCGAAATCAAAACACAGTCTTTGAAAACATCACCGCGGTGCGGCCACGCGAAAGTTTTAATCTGACTGGCGCCGGTGAGAGCGAGCGGCTACAGGGACGTCTCGTTTCAGCAAACTTCCTCTCAACACTTGGCATTAAACCGATTCGCGGTCGAGACTTTCTCGCCGAAGACGATCAGCCCAGCGCAACTCCAGTCGCCATCATCAGCCACGCACTCTGGCAACGACGTTTTGGCGCGGACGAAAACATCACCGGCAAACCACTCACTCTCAACGGCCAGCAGTTCATCGTAATCGGCATCACACCGCCAAACTTTATCTTCGGAGCTGACGCGGATATTTCCGTGCCCATCGGACTCTCGGCAGAACGATTCAAACTGCGCGGAAAAGATCCTGGAATCAGTACCTTTGCACGATTGAAGCAAAACGCTTCGATCGAAAGTGCGAATGCGGAGCTGAACACGATCGCAGCCCGTCTCGAGCAACAGTATCCCGACACAAATACAGGTCGCCGGGTGCGGATCGAATCGCTTCGCGAAAGCGTCGTGGGAGACGTTCGTCCCACGTTGCTGACGCTTCTCGGCGCCGTCGGTTTCGTGCTGCTGATCGCGTGCGCGAATGTAGCGAATCTTTTGCTGACACGATCGGCAGGCAGACAAAGAGAGATGGCGATTCGCACTGCGCTCGGCGCCGGACGAATGCGCATACTCCGCCAGTTGTTCACTGAAAGCATCGTGCTCGCGCTCGCCGGCGGCGTTGTCGGATTGCTGCTCGCCATCTGGGGCACAAGCGTGCTCTCTTCATACATTCCCGAAGGCATTCCGCGCATGAGCGAGCTAAGTGTCGATGGCCCGGTCCTGGCGTTCACGTTCGGCGCCTCGCTGCTGACGGGCCTTTTCTTTGGACTCGCTCCTGTTCTTCAGTCGGCCAAGACCAACCTTACCGAGACGCTGAAAGAAGGCGAGCGCAACTCATCTCCGAGCCACAATCGCGCCGGCAAGTTGCTTGTGATTTCGGAAGTCGCACTGACGCTCGTGTTACTCGTTGGTGCGGGTTTGCTCGTGAAGAGTTTCTGGCGCTTAAGCCAGGTCAATCCCGGTTTCAATCCCGAGAACGTGCTGGCGATGCAGATCTCGATCAACGCGCGTCCCGAAGAAGGTCCACGCATCGACAATTTTCTAACCGAGTTGCGGCAACGCGTGCAGCGACTGCCGGGCGTTCAAACTGTCTCCGTCTCCAACGGACTTCCTTTTGAAGGTGCGAACTTTCCGCCTCTCGTAATCGAAGGAAAACCGGCACCTCCGCCGGGTCAGGATCCGAGTGCGCTCCTTTACATTGTCAGTACGGATTACTTTAAAACGATGGGCATCGACCTCGTTCGCGGCCGGCTCTTCTCAAGCGAGGATCGCAAAGATTCGCCCCACGTCGCGCTCATTGACGAGGTCTTCGCTCGCCAGCATTTTCCAAACGAGGATCCGATAGGAAAGCGTTTCAAACCGAACACGCCGGGCGCGGAGAGTCGTGAGATCGTCGGCGTCGTGCGGCACGTCGAGCATGTGAGTCTCGAAGGACAAACGGCAAACACGGCCCAGTTCTACTTCAACTTCGACCAAATTCCAGTCGAATCTCTATCGAGATACGTGAGACGGGTGAATTTTCTGGCGCGCACAACGGTTGAGCCGCTTAGTCTGGCTGGACCAATACGAAACCAAATCTCGGCGCTGGACAAGGATCAGGCTGTCTTCAACGTACGCACGATGGAACAGGCACTGGCGCAGTCGGTCTCGGCGCGACGTTTCTCAATGATCCTGCTGGCCGTCTTTGCACTGCTGGCACTTACACTCGCGGCCGTCGGCATCTATGGCGTGATTTCGTATTCAGTCGCACAACGGACACGAGAAGTCGGTATTCGTATGGCGCTCGGCGCAAAGACAATCGACGTGCTGAACCTCGTGGTCCGTGATGGACTAAAGCTCGTATTGATTGGCATCGGTGTCGGACTTGTTGGCGCGTTACTACTCACGCGCTTGATGACCACGCTTCTGTTCGGTGTGACCGCGACGGACGCTGTTACATACGTCACCGTCGCACTCGGTCTTATCGCTGTGGCTCTGGTTGCATGTTGCATCCCCGCCCGCCGCGCAACCAAAATCGATCCGCTAGTCGCACTGCGATTCGAGTAAACGACTGCATGCCACAAAAGGCACAAAAAACCACAAAGCAGTGTAGAAAACAATGCTGTGCTTTTGTGCCTTTTTGTTGCTACCGGCTGCGACGGCCACCGAGCTGCGCGGAGAGTTTCAGGGCAGCGGTTTGGACGATCTTGCCAAGTGACGGTAGATAGTCGTCATTAACCTGACTGACTGTTCCCGTCACGCCGATCGCCGCGACGACATCACCACTCGCGGAAAACACTGGCGCGGCAACGCAACGCACACCAATAGCATGCTCCTCGTCGTCAATCGCATAACCCTGGCGGCGGATAGCGGAGAGTTCTTCGAACAGATGGGGCAACGTCACGATGGTTCGCGGCGAGACGGGCCGCACCGGATGCAGCCCAGCGATCTCCTGCACTTCTTCACGACTGAGGTGACAGATGAGCGCCTTACCGACAGCCGTAGCCTGCGGCGCCACACGTCTGCCGTTCCAGATGTCCATCTTGATAAAGCCGGGCGACTCGATCCGCTCGATATAGACGGCATCACCATGATCGAGGATTGCGAGATGAGCGCCGAGGCGCGTCGTCTCAACGAGCTGTCGCAAAAGCGGCATCGCCAACTCTCGCAAGGCCATGCCCTGCATCGCCTGCCCGCCCAGACTCAACACCCGAATTCCAAGCGTGTGTTGCCCGGTTTCCGGATCACGTCGCACATAGCCGCGGCCGACGAGCGTCCGCAAAAGATAGCTGGTCGAGCTCTTCGGCACCTTCGCTGCCCTGCTGATTTCCGATGTGCTCAACCCGTGATTCCTACTCGCTAATAGCTCGAGAATCGACAGAGCCCGCTCGACGGACACAACCTGTTCACGATTCTGACCACCCTTACTTGCCGTTGCACTTTTGGCCGCCGTCGGTTTTATCATCATCCCTCCGTCAAATTAGAAATACTGTTCACTATTGCGAACGGCCTCAATGGGGTTAAACAGCTATGATTGCGCTTTTTCCACGAAAAGCCCGAGAAATCCGTCGTTTCGGGATTGAATCGAGTTGAAGTTTGCGTTCACGATTCTGATTACAGCATTGCAAAGCTGTGGGATGAATGCTAAACCTCAAGACACAATATGTCGAGCACCCGTTCACAATATGGAACGCAGTTAAATACTGCGCCGCCGGAATTCAACGCCGAGAAGGACCTGCCTAAGGGTTTTATGGAGTTTTTGCTGCCCCTACACCGCGAATTGACGCCGCGGCAGCAAATGCTGAGAAAGAAGCGCACCGAGGTTCTCGCCGCTTCCCACGAGGGAAACAAGCCAAACTATCTGGCCGCGTCCGAAGCGACCACCGGGAACTGGACGATTCCGCTTCCAGAGTGGTGCGCAGATCAGCGCAACCAGATGACCGGACCCGCGGACGACGCCGAGCTCGTAGTGAAGATGTTGAATTCGGGTGCGCCTGGCGTGATGCTCGACCTCGAGGACTCCATGGCAAACACGTGGTCCAACCTCGCGACCGGCATTGCAAACATCCACGCAGCGTTGAAGGGCGAGCTCACTTACTTCGACGCGAAGCGACAAACCAACATTGGGATCAAAGAGAGCAACACCGTGACCTTGATTCGACCGCGCGGCCTGCACATCAGCCAGGCAGGCTTGGTCAAAGACGAGTTGATGTCGGCTTCGTTGTTCGACGTCGCCGCGGTTGCGTTCCAGGCTGACATCGATCAATTGCGACACCCGCTCAGCTTTTACATTCCGAAATCCGAGTCGGCTGAAGAGGCACTGTGGTGGCGCGATCTGTTTCGCGCAATCGAAGACGCGCGAGGCCTGCCGCGCGGCTACATCAAGTGCATGGCACTCGTTGAGTCGCATCCGATCGCGTATCAGATGGAAGAGTTTATTTACCATCTGCGCGATCACGTCCTCGGCTTGAATCTTGGTCGCTGGGACTACATGGCCAGCCTGATCCATTTCAACCTGGAAGACGAGGAGTGGATCCTGCCCGATCGAAACACGATTCCGCACAACGTACCGTTCTTTCAAAACCTGCGGGAGTTGCTCGCCGAGACTTGTCACAAGCATGGCATCCTAGCGATCGGCGGAATGACGGCACTTTATCCAAGTCGCACCGATCCCGAATTAAACGATCGCGCCCTCCGTGTGCTCGCCGAAGACAAAAAGAACGAGGCCAACTGTTTGATGGATGGCGCGTGGACCGGAC
>DAIOGT010000082.1:0-18752 GCA_036745095.1 Pyrinomonadaceae bacterium | reverse complement strand
CAGAAAGAAGTTTGAGCTTCCGCCTTACTTGAAACACTTCGGAGTTTCACTCAACAGGCTTGCTCGAGCCGACAAGATCGCGCCTACCATCGGACGAGAAAAAGAGATTCAACAGATCATCGAGATCCTGTGTCATCGCGAGCGTGCGAATTCGCCAATGCTCGTCGGCGAGCCAGGAGTGGGCAAGACCGCGGTGATCGAGGGTTTAGCGCGTTTGATCGAGTTGGAACCTGAGAAAGTTCCGGCGCGTCTGCGTGGGTCTCACATTGTGCAACTGCAAATGGGCGGCATCGTGGCTGGAACAATGCTGCGAGGCATGTTTGAAGAACGAATCAAGGGCATCATCGACGAAGTCAAAGAGCGCGACAATCTGATTCTCTTCATCGACGAAGCACACACGATCATCGGCGCCGGCGCTGCGCTCGGCACATCTTCCGATGCGGCCAACATGTTCAAGTCGGCCCTCGCGCGCGGTGAGATGCGAATCATCGGCGCAACTACGCTTTCGGAATACAAAGAGTACATCGCCGACGACGAAGCACTCGCACGTCGCTTCCGCATGGTGAAAGTTGTCGAGCCGTCGATTAACGAGACGAAAGAAATCCTTCTCGGTCTTCGTCCGCGACTCGAGAAAAACTACTCCGTTAAAATTTCGGATGAAGCCATCAATACGGCGTTGGAAATGGCGCCGAAGTACATCCGCAATCTGCACCTGCCTGACAAGGCCATCGGCTGGCTCGATACGGCAGCAGTAAAAGTTGAGATCAACGAGCCGCAGAAGATGGTAGTCCGGCCTGAGCACGTCATCGACGTGATCTCGCAGGAGTCGCGTATTCCGCGCGACATGATCTTCCGCGACACGACCGATCGCTTTGCGATGACCGAGGCAATGTTGAGTCGTCGTGTTATCGGACAGAAGGACGCGATCAAGGCCGTTGCTCAACGCCTGCGCTTGAACAAGGGGCCGCTGAAAGAGTCGCACTACAAACCCGACGGCGTGCTGCTGTTTCTTGGTCCAACTGGTGTCGGCAAGACCGAGCTCGCCAAGGCTGTTGCTGAGTTCATGTTTGGTGACGAAGAGAAAATGGTTCGCATCGACATGTCCGAGTACAGCGAAGGCACAGTCAGTATCGAAAAACTGATCGGAATGCCGCGCGGCATTGTCGGCTCGGAGCGGGGCGGAATTCTTACCGAGCAACTGCGCGAGAATCCGTACACGGTGCTGCTGCTCGATGAAGTCGAGAAAGCGTCGCCTTACCTAATGAACCTGTTCCTTCAGGCGTTCGACGAAGGCTGGCTGACGGACGGGCGCGGCAAGAAAGTTTATCTTTCGGACGCGATTATCATCATGACTTCGAACCTCGGCTCGGAGAACTTCAAGAAGTTTGAGAAGCCTCTGGGCTTCGGCACGAAGACGGCTTCAGACTTCCGCGCCGTGAAGAACGAAGTTATGAAGGCTTCGGAACAACGCTTCTCGCCGGAATTCCGGAACCGGATCGATGAGATTGTCGTGTTCTCACCGTTGACGATGGATGAGGTTCGCCAGATCGCGAAACTCTATCTCGAAAAACTGCGACGGCAGATGGAACGTCAAGGCAAGTTGGTCGAAGTCACTGAAGCGGCTGTGAATCTTCTAACGGAGAATGGTTACAACACTGCTTACGGTGCGCGATTCCTGAAGCGACATATCGATGAGAAGGTGAAGCTTCCGATTACAGGGTTGTGGAAGACGGCATCACGTTTCCGTGTTGATGTCGAGAATGGGGAAACGATCGTAAAGCCGGATGACAGTCCCAAGCCCGAGTTCAACTAAAACAGATTGAGATGATTTTCCTTCTAATCCTCTCTGTGTTGATGGCGCAGACCCCTGCGCCGTCAACAAGCGTCGATGAAAAGTCTCAACAGATCATCGATCGCGCTATCGAAACCGTCGGCGGGCAAAAGTACCTCGACGTCCAGACAGTAATCGGCAAGGGTTTCTACACCACGTTCAAAGACGGAATATCTCAAATCCCCGCTCGCTTTCTCGATTACATTGCCTATCCGGACCGCGAACGCACCGAGTTTACCGGCGCGGGCATTCGCACGATCCAGACAAACGACCGCGATACCGGCTGGTTGTTTGACGGTGCAGTGAAGAAGATTTCGGATCAAACGCCGGCACAGGTCGCGGATTTTAAGCAGGCGATTCGCACGAGTCTTGAATACCTGCTACGCGGCTACTGGAAAAAAGACGGTGGCAAGATCACTTATGTAGGTCGCCGCGAAGCGGGTGTTGGTAAGCGCAACGAAACTATTCGGCTCGTATTTCCGGATGACTGGTGGATCGAGTATGAGTTCGGGGCTCGCGACGGTGTCCCGGCAAAGATCATTTATAAACGTGAGCGAAAAGATCCGGAAAGCGGCGATATGGTCTGGATGACTGAAGAAGATCATCTTTTCAAATTCATCAGTGTTGACGGCATCACCGCGCCCTGGGTCATCGACCACTTCGTCAACGGTAAGCAGACTTCACGCATTGCTTACGAAAGCGTCCAGTACAACCAGAGGTTTGCGGAAAATCTTTTCGCGAAGCCCGTTGACGTAAAGAGCATCAAGTAAGACACGGATTACATAGCCAATCCGCCATCCACCTGGACCACCTGCCCCGTAATGTATCTCGCATCATCTGACAGCATAAATGCCGCGATGCGCGCCACCTCGTCCGGCTCGGCAAAGCGTCCGAGCGGTATCTGCTCGCGAATCTTCGCCTGGTAAGCTTCATCCAGCTTTTCCGCCATGTCAGTCGCGACCATGCCGAGTGCGAGCGCGTTGACCGTGACCTTTCTGCTCGCCACCTCTTTCGCCAAAGATTTCGTTAGCCCAACCATGCCGGCCTTCGACGCGGAGTAGTTTGACTGTCCCGGCATGCCGACTTCACCACTGATCGAAGAGATGTTGAGGATGGAACCGCCGGTGTCCTGCCGCAGCATCGTCCGTAACACTGCCTTTGAGAAATTCCAGGCGCCTTTCAGGTTAGTGTTAAGCACCTGATCCCAGTCGTCTTCCTTCATGCGAAGGATCAGATTGTCGCGGGTGATGCCGGCGTTGTTGACGAGGAAATCGATGCGGCCGAAGGCGTCCTTGACTTGTTGGACCATCGCCGTGGCTGCTTCGGTGCTGGCAACGTCACACTGCACCGACAAACTGCGCACGCCCAATGCGTCGAGTTCTGTTTTCAAACTGTCTGCGGCTTCGGCGCTTTTGGCATAGTTGAAAGCGACGTCAGCACCGCGTCTGGCGAGTTCGAGCGCGATGGCGCGCCCAATGCCGCGCGTTCCGCCAGTGACGATTGCCGCGCGACCTGCGAATTGTTTTTGATCCGACATGGGCCTCTAAATAACACATGTCGGCGCTTAGCCCAAAAGGCACAAAAAGCACAAATGAATCTTTGTGCTTCTTGTGCCTCTCTTGCCCCCGCGGGTTAAAGCGATTTTAGATACTCAACGAGATCCAGTTTCTGCTGCTCCGTCAGGTTCGTGGCGAGGAAAGTATTGTAGTGCTCGATCACGTCGCGCAGTGTTGCGAAACGGCCGTCGTGATAGAAACCACCTTTCTGGTGTGTCCACAATCCCTTCAGCGGAGAAGTTCGATAGCGTTCGTCGGGTGAGCGTTTTGCCTGGAAGTCGTCGATCCCGATCTCTTCCGGCGTGTGCATGTTCCACCCGGGCTCAGTGAAGATCGGCGGCACGTGACACACCGCGCACTTCGCTTGACCATTGAACACGGTAGCACCTCGCGCCGCTGCCGCAGCGTCAAAGCTTCCCGGAGGCGCGGGTGGCGCGGGAATCGCGAGCTGATAAAACTGAAGTGCCGGTAACTTTGCGGTGATCAAATCCGGATTGCTGCGCACGTTCCCGAAACCTTCGCGTGCTGCGATCGGAAACTTCACCGGATCGTTAAGACGTGGATCAAAAAACGTTCCCTGTCCACGCATCTCGAGGTTAGCAACGAACGCATTCCAGTGCGTTACTGAGCCCCAGCCGGTCCAGGTATGAAGGTTGACGCCGGCGAGTCCGAAAGCCGGCGGGAGCAGTGTCGCCGCTGATTTCCCATCTGGCCTGAAAGCCTTGCCGTCAAGAATCAACTCCGCGTCGAACTTTCCCGGTCCCCAGCTTTGCAACACTGCTCGCACTGTCGCTTCGTCAACGCCGAGCAGATTTACGAACGGAGTCAGGTTTGGACTGAGCGCCACGATTGCGCCGACGTTGAGATCGCGATTGGCCCAGCCGTCGAGCCGATGGCCCAGGCCCGGTGCGAGCGAGTTATCGACCGTCGAGTGACACAGCGCACAAGTGATGCCGACAGCCTCGAGACCTCCATTGGCGCTGAAAGTACCTTTCAGGCCGACGACTGCGTTGAGTCTGAGTAACGCGAGCGTCGTAGCCGGATCGTCAAGATTTACGCGGCCGTGTTTGAGCTGCGAGATCAGTGATTGCGGCAGCGCCTCTGAGTCGACTTTTAATCCGACTGCAAGAGCCGTATTGGGACTGACGCCTGGCCCAACGCCACCGAGGTTCGCGCCCGCTATCGCGCGGTGAAGTTGCAGGGCGTCGCTCCAGAAAATCTCGTCGCCAAACGTATCGAATCGAAAAGTCTGCTTGCCTTCTTCGAGCATTCGCTGAGCGTTAGCGTCCGTCCCGTCCCTCTCGGGACGGCGTGCTTCGCTGCCGCTGTTGCTCACAAAAACCAATGCTATCGCGGCGGCAAAAAGTACCAATGCAATTTTCGCTAAGCCGCGGTCTGCTGAATTAAATCGCCCATTGCTCGCGTTCATATCCATGGTCTCCTTGTGAGTTGAGTTCCCGGTTAATTGCTTCGGTTGTTTGGGGTACCACCTAAAATACTCCTGTCCCGCAATAAGTCAAGGGATTCCTTGACTTTTGATGTTTTGTTGGAAACCGCTAGAATCCCGACCATGTTGGATCTCAATTACGTTAGGGAAAACATCGACAAAGTGCGCGAGGCGCTGAATGCGCGCCGCGCTGACATCACCGCCCTCGACGATTTTGCACGCGCCGACGCAGAGCGCCGTCGCACGATTGCCGAATCCGATCAGCTGAACGCACAGCGCAATGCCTCGAGTCGCGAGATCGGCGCGTTGATGAAAGAAGGGAAAAAAGATGAAGCCGAAGCGCGTCGCGCAGAAGTCAGCGGGCTGAAGGAACGCATCTCCGAACTCGATCAACTGCGCGCCCAAACCGAAGCACGCATGCACGAGTTGCTTTCTACCTTGCCAAACGTTCCACACTCGTCTGTTCCGGTTGGCGCCGATGAGGCTGCGAACGCTGAGGTTCGCCGGTGGGGAACACAGCCAGAGTTTTCTTTCGAGCCTCAGGACCACGTCGATCTCGGCATTGAACTCGGTATTCTCGATCTCGAGCGTGCGACGAAGATCGCAGCCGCACGTTTCGCGATTCTCAACGGCGCCGGCGCGCGACTGGAACGCGCGCTCATCAACTTCATGCTCGACGTTCACACGCGCGAGCACGGATATCTCGAAACGCTGCCGCCGTTCATCGTTAATCGCAATTCGCTCTTTGGAACGGCACAGTTACCGAAATTTGAAGCCGACCTGTTCAAGCTTGAAGACGAGCGGCAACTCTATTTGATCCCAACGGCGGAAGTGCCTGTCACGAACTATCATCGCGAAGAGATACTCGACGCTTCACAACTGCCGATGAAATGGGCCGCATACACGCCGTGCTTTCGGTCCGAGGCAGGCAGCTACGGGCGCGACACACGCGGTGTGATCAGGCAACACCAGTTTGAGAAAGTGGAGCTCGTGAAATACGCGCTGCCGGAGAACTCTTACGAGGAGCTCGAATCGCTCACCCGCGATGCGGAGACGATCCTGCAGAAGTTGGGACTGCACTACCGAGTGGTAACGCTTTCTACCGGCGATATCGGATTTGGATCGGCGAAGACTTACGACATCGAGGTGTGGCTGCCGTCGCAGAACACGTTCCGTGAGATCTCGTCGTGTTCAAACTACGAATCGTTCCAGGCGCGGCGCGCGCAGATCCGGTTCCGGCGTGCTGGTGGAGCAAAGCCGGAGTTTGTGCACACGCTCAACGGCTCCGGCCTGGCGATTGGAAGGACGTGGATCGCGATCCTGGAAAATTACCAGCAGGAAGATGGATCCGTGATCATACCTGAGATCCTGCGGCCATACGTTGGGCTGGATAAAATCAGTCGCGGCTGAACACAGATTTACTTCACACGGAGGTCGAACGGCATCACCAGCATCGACTCGCCGTTTTTCATTCGGTCCATCAACTGCATGAAGCGTAACGCGCGGCGCGCATCTTCAGGCAACGCCGCGAGCACTGCACGCTGCTGTTCGATCTGCGTGTTGGAATTCTCGCCACTACTCAACAACTGCTGCAGGAACGTTGTCGGATACGGCAGGATCACACGCTCGACGCCTTTGTCCGCCGGAATCTTCGCGAGCTGTTTCGCAATCTCGATTGCTTTATCGAGTCCGCCAAATTCGTCCACGAGGCCGCGCTCTTTCGCCTGCCCGCCGGTCCACACGCGTCCCTGTCCGACCGAGTCGATATACTGTGCGTCTTTGTTGCGGCCCTTCGCTACCTTCGGAACGAAGTCCTGGTAGTAAGTCGTCTTGATCCATTCTTCAAACTTCACGCGCTCCTCGTCGGAAAACTTCTCCGTTTCGCGAAACATTCCCGCGGTTTTGCCACGCAGCACGTACTCGTTCGTGATACCCAGCCAGTCGTAAAAACCACGCATCACGGGCTTGCCCGCAACGACGCCGATCGATCCGGTGATCGTCGAGGGCTGAGCAATGATCTTCGCCGCACTAGCCGAGATGTAATAACCACCCGAAGCCGCAACGTCGCTCATCGATACGACCACGGGTTTCTTCTGATTCGCTGCTTCCACTGCGTGCCAGATGATGTCTGACGCGAGCCCGGAGCCTCCGGGACTATCAACGCGCAAGACGATCGCCTTCAAAGACTTATCTGCCGCCGCATCGTTCAGAGCTTTCGCAACCGTGTCTGATCCGATCGACTGATCGCCGGAAGGACTGTTTTGCGAGCTGCCGGAACCGATCTCGCCGCTTGCGTAGATCACCGCGATCCGTTCGCCCTTGTTTAGTCCCAGCGACTCCGGCGAAACGTCACGATAGTCACCTCCGCGCACTGGGATGAACATATCCGTGTCTTTGTAGCCGAGCTGCTTCTTGAACTGCTTCTCGACATCGTCTCTGTACATCATTTCGTCGATCAGACCCGCCGCCTTTGCCTGGTTCGCGTTGTAAGGAGCGTTATCGATGATGGCGCGTACTTCTTCCGGCGTTTTACGACGCGCTTGTGCGATCGTGTTGACGTAACGATTGAAAAGATCGTCGAGCATCGAGTTGATGTACTCGCGATGAGCGTCGGTCATCTGCTTCTGCGTGAACATGTTGCCCGCGCTCTTGTATTTTCCGATCTGGTAAATATCGGGATAGATGCCGAGCTTGTCGAGCGAGCCACGGAAGAACATTACGTCGGCAGCGAGCCCGTTGATGAACAACTCGCCGGGTGGCGGCACGATGATCTTGTCGCATGCCGTCGCGATGTAATACTCCTTGTTGAGTCCAAACTCGATGTACGCGTAAACAGGTTTCCCGGACGCACGGAAATCAGTGATCGCGTCGCGAATCTCTTCCGCCTTGCCCCAACCAACGCCTGACATGTTCACGTCTAAAATAATCGCCTTGATCCGTTTGTCGACCTTTGCCTTCTTAAACTGCATAACCAGACCGGTGAGCGATTGATCCGGTCCGCCAAAGAATTTTTTGAAGGGATCGTCGGGACTGTAGTCGGGCAGTGTGCCCGCGACCCGCAGGGTAAGAACGCTGTTGTCCCGAATCGTGGGTTCGCTCCCGCGGAGTAAAGCCCAGATGAGCACGACTCCGATGACGAAAACGAAGACTACTGCTCCGAGAATTCCGAGTATGATTAATGCTGCTTTTCGTGTTCCTGACATTGTTAAAATCCTCGATTTTGTTACGTAAGGGTCTAAAGAAAGGTTTAATTATCCGACGGTTTACACGGCCTTTTTCACGATCCAACCGCCACCGACCACTTCGTCACCGCGATAGAAGACTGAGGCTTGTCCCGGCGTGATGGCTCGCTGGGGTTCGTCAAAGACGACGCGAGCGCGCTCGTTGTCGAGCGCAGTGATCGTCGCCGGCGCGGCGGTGTGACGATAACGCACACGCACTTCGGCGCGCACGGGCTCCGTTGGATCGTCAAATGGGATCCAGTTCACTCGCGCTACTGTAAACTCGCTGCTCAATAATTCTTCAGCAGAACCGGCCATGACGCGGTTCTTATCAGCATCGATTGCGATCACATACAGCGCCCGTTCGTTTGCTATTCCCATCCCGCGACGCTGCCCGATCGTGTAGCGATGAATTCCTTCGTGACGACCGATAACACGGCCGCTCGTGTCGACAATCTCACCCGCACCCGGCAGACGCTCGGTCGCATTCTCCGCCCGGAGATAACGATCGATGAAACCAGCGTAATCACCGTCAGGCACGAAGCAGATCTCCTGCGACTCCTTCTTCTCCGAAACGCCGGCTAGGCCGTGCTGCCGCGCTGCGTCGCGAGCTTCGGGCTTTGACATCTCGCCCAGCGGAAACAGCGCGCGTGACAACTGCGACTGCGTCAGCTCCCACAGGAAATACGACTGATCCTTCTGCTCGTTTTTGCCGCGCAGCAGTTTGTAACGCTTTGTAACCGGATCGAATTCAACACGCGCGTAGTGGCCAGTCGCAACTTTCTCGCATCCGAGACTGACCGCCAATCGATCGAGTGAAGCAAACTTCAAGCGACTATTACACGAGACGCAGGGGATCGGTGTTTCGCCCTCGAGATAACTGGAGACAAACGGTTGCACGACGTCGCGCTCGAAATCGCGTTCGAGATTCAGGACATAAAATGGAAAGTCGAGCTCTTCCGCGACGCGGCGGGCGTCGTAAACGTCGTCGAGTGAGCAGCAACGCGACGGCAGCGGATCGCCGTTTTCGTCGACGTTGATACCACGACGCTGATCCCACAGTTGCATCGTGAAGCCGACGAGATCATGCCCCTGCTCCTTGAGAATTGCGGCGGCCGCGGAAGAATCCACCCCACCACTCATTGCTACCGCTATCTTCATAAAATCCGTGTAATCCGTGGCTAAGGGCCGCGATTTGGTCGCGTTCTTACCGAATGTTAAGATGCCAATAAATGCCGGAAACTGCAATTCAGGATTACAAAGTAGCAACTGAGCCGTATTACGTTGCGATCGGCCGCGAAATCGAACTGTTCGAAGCCGCGCACTCCGCGCGTCTGCCGGTCATTCTCAAAGGCCCGACCGGCTGCGGCAAGACTCGCTTTGTCGAACACATGGCGTGGCGTCTCGAACGTCCGCTGATCACCGTCGCTTGTCACGAAGACCTTTCATCGACCGATCTCGTCGGCCGTTTCCTGCTCGAAGGCGAAGAAACGATCTGGCACGACGGTCCGCTGACCTCGGCGGTCCGCAACGGCGCGATCTGCTATCTCGACGAAGTTGTTGAAGCACGCAAAGACACGGTCGTAATCATTCACCCATTGACGGATCACAGGCGTCGCCTGCCAATCGAGAAGCTCGGCACGATCGTCGAAGCGCCGACTGAATTCATGCTCGTGGTCTCTTACAACCCTGGCTACCAGTCGATTCTGAAGGACCTGAAGCAGTCGACGCGGCAACGCTTTGTCGCAATCGAGTTTGACTATCCGCCACCGGAGATGGAGGCCGAGATCGTCGCCCGCGAAGGTGGGGTCGACGAGGGTACCGCACGCGATCTCGTTCTTATCGGACAGAAGGTGCGCAATCTTCGTGGGCATGGTTTGGAAGAAGGTGTTTCGACGCGCCTCCTGATCTATGCCGCTCAACTCATCGCACTCGGCATTCCTCCAATCGATGCCGCGGACGTGGCGATGTGCTCCCCAATCACCGACGATCGCGAACTGCAACGCAGCATTCGCGAAATCGTGACCACTGTGATTTAAATCCGTGGCTTCCGAAGATCAACATTCCGCGGAGCGACAATCGTTCCTCGAGCTAACACGCAGTCTCACCGGCCTGCCGTTGGACCAGGCAGCGGCGGTGCTCGAGACGAGTGCTTCAATCGCTGCCATCTCACTACGCGCGGGTGTGGAATTTTTGCGCGCCGCGCCGCAGGCAGCACATGTCTTACAACCTGCGGAGTTACGCGCGTGGGGCGAGATGGGCCGCCGTCTCGCGATGACCGATTACGAATCGGCAGCAACTTTTTTTGCGGAGGGAGTTGAAGTACTTCGCACCGTTTCACCAGAGCTACGCCCACCGATCTTCGTCCTGACAACACGACAGATGATCCTTTCGACGGCGATCGGTCGTGAAACTCTGCAGTCGATTCCAACGATCGCCGCCGAAGTCAACGACGACGAGCTGCTGCGCGCCGTTCTAGAAGTGGCTACAGAGATTTCACGCCGCTCCGCAAAACATAGTGCCGAGTTTCTCCAGGTTAGCGGCACCGTGTCGCGCGAGCTGCAAAGTTTTCAAAATGCTGATTTAACTGCCACAGCCCTCGATCTAGCGGGTGCCTTTGCAGCGCGCGCAGGCGGCATTGCTGCTGATGCATGGGCCGTCATTCCCGGAGCCATAGCTGAACTCTCTGCCGCGGATGCCATACGACTGTTAAAGAGTGCCAACGACTTTCTCGAACGCGGTGGTGGCGCGGCCCTTCAAGTGCTCATCGCCGGCGGTGAGATCCTGCGCCGGGCGCCGGAAATCTTTGACGAGTGGCTGGGGTTGTTGTGGGTGGTGGCAACGCATGGCAACGCGAGCCTCGTCGCATTTGTTCGCAGTAGCCCGGGATTTATTCGCTTGCTAAACGCGGATCCGAATCGTGCCGCCGCGATCGCGCTCTCACTGCGCGTGCTGTCGTTGACAAAGGAGATCGCTGCCGTCGACGGCGAAGCAGCGCTCGCATGTTTCCGCTCGAGCGCGCGTGCGTTACGCAGTGTGTCGATCGAACAGTTTGAAACGTGGGCTCGTCGCGGGCTCACCTCCGGTCGCTCAGACACACGAGCGCGTCGCAGTTACTTTTCACTCGAAACGCGCGGCAGTTATGAAGCACTACTCAGCGGCAGTGCGGGCCTCGCGCTCGAGTCGATCCAACATCTACTCCGGCTGTACGTTGAGGCGCTGACTGGACGCGAAGTGGAAATCGCGCCGCTCGCCGCCGTTCCTGACGAAGCCCGCATAGACGACGGCCGCACGATCCACCTGCCATCTCTCGTAAACGAATTTGGCGACGAAGAGCTTGATTTCAGGCTGTACAAAGTTCTCGCCGCACATGCTGCCGGACAGATCGAGTTTGGCACTTACGAGCGCGGCGGCATGTTACCTGTGGCCCATTCGGCGATCGCGGCAAAATATTCGGAAGAGAATGTCGATGCGCTTGATGCTTTTGCGATCGCCGACGAGATCGTTCAGCTAAGAACGGACGACGACAGCAACAAAACACAACAAGTAACGATAGGTGAACACACGGGTTATCGCGAGGTGCTGAAAGCGTTTCCGATGCCGCAACTCGCGCGGCGCGTTTTTGGCACGCTCGAAAACGGACGCATCGATCGCAGGCTACGACGGGCTTATCGCGGTCTCAGTCGTGACCTCGACTTGATCCGGCAGCACCTCAGTCGCAGCCGGCCACGCATCACTGAATTGCCGGGCGCGCTCGTTCCGTTTGAGTTGCTATTTCAAATCACCATGCTCGGTGGCGCACGCGAAGACGCACGCATGTCGTACGGCCAGATCGTCTCCGAGCTGGAAACGATCGTCAGCGAATATCTTGTACGCGAACAGACAACAGTCGCCGACACGTTGATGGCGACGAGTCGCGTTTACGATCTGTTTCAAACGGTGATGCCGGTTGATGATTCGGTGCAGCAGGTTGAAGCCCCCGACGACCAAACAGAGTCTGACGACGATTCACCCGCAAGCGATCGAATGAAGCAACAACAACCAGACCGCCGGCCCGAGCGCCGAGATGCCCGCGAATTGTTCAACGCGTGGAATGACCCATCGCAGGAAGGTGATCCCGACGAGCTAACGGGCGCCGAAGCGTGGTCCGAAGCCGAGACGCCGGAACATGTGCTTGCTGAAGGTGAAGTTGCGTACAACTACGACGAATGGGATCGCGAGCTGACAGATCATCGTCTCGGCTGGTGCCGCGTGATCGAGAAGAAGGTTAAGCATGGCGATCGAAACTTCGTCGAGCAAACGAGGGAACGGCACAAAGGCGTGATCTCGTCGATCCGGCACCAGTTTCAATTGATGAAGCCCGAAAACCTCACGCGCGTTGCGAATGAGGTCGATGGTGAAGAATTTGATCTAAACGCCGTAATCGACTTTGTAATCGATCGCCGTGCTGATGGCTACCAGTCAGAACGGATTTATACGAAGCGTTTGCGACGGCGACGCGATGTGGCAGTGTCGTTCCTGTTGGACCAGTCATCGTCAACGGCGCGCACAATTGGGCGCCATCCACTGCAACCGTACACGCGTCCCGGTCGACGCATCATCGAAATCGAGAAAGAAGGTCTTGTGCTGATGAGTGAAGCCCTCGAAGCTGTCGGCGACACTTACTCGATCAATGGGTTCACTTCTGAAGGACGACGAAACGTGAAGTTTTATGTCGTGAAAGATTTCGATGAGAAGTACAACGACGAAGTGAAACGACGCATCGGCGGCATTAATTACCAGAACAACACGCGTCTCGGAGCAGCAATTCGTCACGCAACCGCGAAGCTCGCGAAACAGGATGCACGCACGCGTTTGTTGATTGTGCTTTCGGACGGGCGCCCGTACGACCACGACTACGGCGACGCACGTTACGCGCGCGAGGACACGCGCGAAGCGTTGCGGCAGGCGAAGAATGAAGGCATCACGCCCTTCTGCATCACGATCGATCGCGAATCCGAATCTGAGTTGCGCGATCTTTACGGCGAGGTCGGCTACACCATCATCGACGATGTTTTGTCTCTTCCAGAACGCCTGCCCGGCATTTATCGAAGACTCACAACCTAACCCGGATTTCCCCAGCCACCGCCACCCGGCGTCTCGATTCGAATTCGATCTCCTGCCTGCAACTCGTGCGAGCCTTTCGACGCCACACGGTGCTTGCGGTTTCCGCGAATGATCACGTTAACTCCAACCGCACCTTCAGATCCTTTGAACAACCCGTATGGGCCATGTTTGCGTCGATCGCACAACAACGACATATGCGCCGGCACGAGCGTCTCGATCTCACGTACGACACCATCACCGCCGCGCTGCTTCCCTTTTCCACCCGAGCCTTTCCGCAATCGATACTCACGCACGCGCAGCGGATAGGCATATTCGAGCGCTTCCGCAGGCGTGTTCAAGCTGTTCGTCATGTGCGTGTGGACGCCGCTCATACCGTCAGCCGCGGGGCGCGCACCCATGCCGCCAGCCACGGTTTCATAGTAAGAAAACTCCTGACCTGTTCGCGTATCGATGCCGCCAATCGTCAGGTTGTTCATCGTCCCCTGGCTTGCCGCCGGAATTCGATCCGCTACGGCCTGGGACAATGCCTTGAACAAAACATCGACGATACGTTGCGACGTCTCGACATTGCCGCCCGCGACCGACGCCGGCGGATTCGCATTAACCACCGTGCCCGCGGGAGCGATCACTTCGATCGGCTCCATCAGTCCCGCACTTGCAGGCACCTCACCGCCAACGAGACAACGAAATACGTACGACACTGCTGAAACAGTGATCGCCTCGACAGCATTGATCGCCCCCACGACCTGCGAGGCGCTGCCCGTGAAGTCAACCAGCGCGCGCTCCCCTTCTATCGATATTCGTACCTTGATCGCGACCGGTCGATCGTCAACACCATCGTCATCCAGCGCGTCTTCCGCTTCGTACGACCCATCGGGAATCGAAGCGATCGTGTGTCGCATCAAGCGCGCGGAGTAGTTGATCAATTGCGACGCATATTCCGTCGCCTCGGCTTCGCCGCGTCGCTCGACGATCTCAAGCAAGCGCGCCGCACCGGTTTTCAACGAGCCGATCTGCGCATCGAAATCGCCGCGACGCTCGACGTTTCCACGAACGTTTGCGAGGAGTAACCGCATCGTATCCGCGTCGAGAACACCCTTGCGTACGAGACGAATTGGCGGAATGCGAATGCCTTCGCCGTAAATATCCGTAGCAAGTCCCATCGAACCAGGCGTCGCGCCGCCGATGTCGGCGTGATGGGCGCGATTGGCAACGTAAAACAGTATTCGCTTCTTACTGAAAACCGGCATCACGAGCGTGACGTCGGGTAAGTGTGTGCCACCCGCGAAAGGATCGTTGAGCGCGACCACGTCACGATCCTCGAGATCGATCGCGTTGAGTGCGGCAGCCACGGCCATCGGCATCGATCCGAGATGTACGGGCATATGATCGCCCTGCGCGATGACGCGGCCGTTCGCTTCGAAGACCGCGCAGGAATAATCGCGACGCTCTTTGATGTTTGGTGAAAACGCGGTGCGACGCAGGGCAACACCCATCTCTTCCGCAACCGAAGTGAAGAGCGCGCGGTAAATCTCAAGGGTGGTCGGATCAAACGATTTCTTCATTTGACTTCAATCAGAATATTGCCGAGGTCATCAATGCGCGCTTTGCAATCCGCGTCTATCAGCGTCGTTCCTGAATACTCCGTCACTATGCACGGTGTTAGCAATTTTGTATTTGCGAAGACGTCATCTCTTTTGTACAGCGCGACTTTGACCTTACGCCCGCCCAGATGCGCAATCACTGCACCGTGTGGTCTCGTTTTGCCCGAACCGATTTTTTGTTCAACGAGCTTTTCGACGAGTCCAAACGACCGCAGCCGCGCACTCACGATCTCGATCTCGCTTTGATCCTGCGCGTAACCGTAACGCTCGCGATGTACACGATGAAATTCGCCGGCCAGATCTCCCGTCGTCTTTCTCACTTCCAACTCGAACGATTGCCCACGATAACGCATTGCAAGCGAACGCTCGTGCCGTTGCCGTGGACGAGAAAAGCCTTCACTGCGCAACAACGCCGTCGCTGCTCTTTCCATTTCACTAAACACTTTGCCAAGCGGACCGATCTCTTTCGCTCGATAACTCAACATCACCGTACGGCTCTGGTCCTTGATCACGTCCGCGACGAGCACGCCCACCGCCGAGAGGGCGCCGGGAGCCATGGGTGCGATGATCCTCGGAATTCGGAGGGCGCGCGCAAGGTCCACTGCATGCAAACCACCAGCGCCGCCGAACGGCAGCAGCGCAAACTGCCGCGGATCGTGACCGCGTTCGACTGAAATGTGTCGAAGCGCGCGTTCCATGTTTGTGTTCGCAACCGAGAGGACGCCCTCAGCCGCTTGAATCGCAGTCACTCTTTTGCCGGTAACTTTGCTCAGGTCGTTCGCGAGGTTCGTCATTGCCTCACGCGCGCGTTTTTCGTCGAGCTTGAATTCGCCACCGAGCAAGCCAAGTCCGCCGAAGTGGCCCAACACCACGTGCGCGTCGGTCACGGTCGGTAGCAACGAGCGCCCGTAACACGCGGGCCCGGGATCTGCGCCGGCGGATTCTGGTCCAACTCGTAACGAGCCGCCCTCGTCAACACGCGCGATCGATCCGCCGCCGGCGCCGACCGTGTGGATATCCATTACCGATACGGCCACCGGCAGTCCGGCCACAACTGCTTCATTCGTTGTTCGGATCGAGCCGCCATCGCAGAGCGCAACGTCCGTCGAGGTGCCGCCCATATCAAACGTGATCACGTTTTGAATCCCGGCCGATTGCGCCGCGCGCAAAGCGCCGACGACTCCGCCCGAGGGCCCTGAAAGGATCGTGCGCACCGGCTCGCCTGTGGCGACGTCCGCGGAGATACTGCCACCGGAAGATTGCATCACGCGGAGATTAAGCCCTCGTTCTGCTCCGGTTGTTTCAGACAATCGTTTCAAATACCGGCCCATCAACGGTTGCAGGTAAGCGTTGATGACGACCGTCGAAGTCCGCTCGTACTCGCGATACTCAGGAAGAATCCGACTCGAAATCGACAACGGCACGTCCAGCTCGGCGAGCGACGAGGCGATGCGCTCTTCATGTTCCGGATGCAGAAACGAAAACAACAGCGAGATGGCGACAGCTTCCACTCGCGACTGCTTCAACCTTCGCGCGAGCTCGACCACGTCGTCTTCATCGAGCGACTGAATCACTTCGCCTGAAGCAACCACACGTTCAGAAATTCCGAGTCTCAATTCATCGGCAACAAGCGGTGGCGGCTTGATGGCGTTGAGGTTGTAAAGCTCAGGACGTGCCTGACGCCCGATCACAAGCACGTCCTCGAAGCCCTTCGTCGTGATTAACGCGACGCGCGCGCCACGTCGTTGCAGCAACGCATTTGTTCCGACAGTCGTGCCGTGCACGACCTCGACGCGTTCGAGTTGTGCACCCGTTTCAGCGCAGATGCGCGCGAGTCCCTGTTGAATTGCGAGCGAGGGATCGGATGGAGTCGAGGGAAGCTTGAAGAGGTTTAGACGACCGTCTCGTTCGAAAACGAAATCTGTAAACGTGCCGCCGGTATCGACACCGATGCGAATAGTCGCTTTATTCGCCAACGGTTACCCAGCACCCACTTTCATTCGAGGCGCGAATGGCATCGAGGACGAGTTGCACACGATAACCGTCCTCAAAAGTCGCGGCGTCTTTGACGGTTGTCTTGCCGGCGCGCATTGCGTCGCAGATCGCGACTGAAAATGCCGTGAAGCCTCTGGACCAACTTCCTTCGCGCATGCCCTGGGCCATGTGGTCCTGCTCGACTTGCACCGGGCGCCACGCACTCGCTCCCGTCGGCGACAGCCACAGCTCGCCCGTCTCTTCAACCATCAGCGCGCCTTTCGTGCCGTAAATCTCCAGCCGGTTTTCGTACTTACCCGACTCGACCACCGAGATCGAAGCTGCCCCCGTCGCGCCCTCCGTGTGTGGACCATCACTGAAATGAAACAAGAGTTTTGCTTCGTCGTCAGTCGTGACGGCGCGCACGCCGCCGGTTGTTTTGTCGGAACGCTGCTTGATGTGAGTAGTGAGCATACCGAGCACTTTCGTGACTTCGGCACTCAGGACCCAGCGAAATGAATCGACGACGTGCGAGCCGATAGCGCCGAGCGCGCCGCCGCCCATCTTTTCGTCCGACCACCAGTCCCAGGGTCGCACGATGCTGCGATAGTCAGACCGGAAAACGTAGTTGCAATGACGCACTGAACCAATCGCGCCTGATTGCAGCATGCCGCGCATCACGCGACGGCTGTTTAGAAAGCGCAGCTCGTGATCGATCAGGGCGAGCACGCCTGTCGCTTTGGCCTTCTCGACCATTCGACGTGCTTCATTCGCGTCCAGTGCCATCGGTTTTTCGCAAAGAACTGCTTTGCGATGATCGAGTGCGGCGAGTGTGATCTCCATGTGAGTTGATGGAGGCGTGACGATACTGACGAGATCGACGTCTCGGTGTGCGACGAGCTCCTGCCAATCGGCGGCGACATGCTCAATGCCAAACTCTTTGGCGATCGCCTCAGCGCGTTCGCGATTGCGACTGGCAACAGCAACGATCTTCGCTCCCATGCAATCGCGAAAGCCGGGGATCTGCGTCGTGCGGGCAAACCCCGTCCCGATAATGCCGATTCCAACCGGTGACTTCTTCATGGGGCCTATTTATGCCACAGATTACACGGATTGCAAATCAGGAATCACGACCGGCAAGGCGCGCGATCATGGTGATGAGTTGGCTGGCGCCGATAGGTTTGGCGATGTGCATCTGATAGCCGGCCGCGAGGGCCTGGCGTCGATCGACTTCGCGCGCGTAAGCCGTCAAAGCGGCTGCGGGCGTGTCGCCGCCTTTATCACTCGGAAGCGAGCGCACTTTCTGGATAAAGCTGTAGCCGTCTTCTTCGGGCATCGCAATGTCGCTCAAAATCACGTCAGGTTTCCATTCCGAGAGCCTCGCGAGGGCTTCATGCGCCGACTCGCAGGCGCTTACAACAGCTCCTGTGCGCGTGATCACAGTGCTGATAATCTGGCGCGCTTCGGGTTCGTCGTCGACCAGCAACACTCTCAGTCCATCGAGTGCATAAACGTCAGTTGAGCTGACTTCCGGTACATGGGCCGATGTTGCCGGCTCCATCCGGTCGGCCAGAAGCGGAAATGTCGCGATGAAAGTCGCGCCTTTGCTAATGCCGTCACTTTGTGCAGACACGGTCCCGCCATGAAGCTCCACCAGGTGGCGCACGATCGCGAGACCCAGTCCCAACCCGCCAAAACTTCGCGTCGTGGAACTATCGGCCTGACGAAATCTATCGAACACGCGCGGCAGAAACTCCGCATCGATTCCCTGGCCCGTGTCGTTCACCGTCACACGCGCATTCGAGCCATCCTGCTCGACGCGCACACAGATCTTTCCACCATGTGGCGTGAACTTCACTGCGTTCGATAACAAGTTCCAGATAATCTGGTGCAAGCGGGCTGAGTCGGCGGAGATCGCGCCGACGCCCGGTTCGGCGTGGTAGTCCAACGTAATCCCTTTAGCGTCAGCCGCAGGTCGCACGACGTTGATCGCCGCACGCACAACCGATGCGA
>DAIOGT010000081.1:0-18923 GCA_036745095.1 Pyrinomonadaceae bacterium | reverse complement strand
GCCGAAGACAAAAAGAACGAGGCCAACTGTTTGATGGATGGCGCGTGGACCGGACATCCGGACCAGAACGAGATCGCCGTGCAGCAGTTTCCGTTTCCGAATCAGATCGCGGCGCGCAAACCAGATGCAGAAGCGCAGCCGGAGTTGCGGCCGGCGCCGAATGGAGTAGGAAAGATCACGACGACCGGAACGCGTGCCGCGATACGCACGGTGATTCGTTATCGCAACGGCGTGCTGAACGGCAAAGGCGCGAGCCTGCTCGACGGGTACATGGAAGATCTCGCGACCGATCGGATCTATCGCCTCATGATCGCCCAACGCATGCGTCATCGCGATCGTCTCGAGATGGAAGACAGCACCGACTTAATTCGACATACGCCGGAGACAGTGAGCCAGATGTTCGATCAGGAACTCGATCGCATTTTGAGAGAGCTTCCCGCGGGCGCCGGTGAAGCTGTGATTGAGAAGTATCGAGCGGCACGCCACATCAGCGAATTGCTAATTCGGAATCAGGAATTTGATCCGATTTGACGTTACCACAACGATCCACTGGGGAGGACACTCATGAAAACTTACGATCATGCTGCACTTGAAAATGAATGGGCCACGTCTGAGCGTTGGCGCGGAATCAAACGCGACTACACCGCGGAAGATGTTGCAAAGCTGCGTGGCTCCGTCGAGATCAAATACACGCTGGCCGAGCGTGGAGCAAAGCGTCTTTGGGAACTCTTGCAAAGCGAGTCGTACGTGCCCGCGCTTGGGGCAATGACGGGCTGCCAGGCTGTGCAACAGGTACAGGCCGGGTTGAAAGCGATCTATTTGAGCGGTTGGCAAGTCGCTGCTGATGCGAACCTCGCCGGTCAGATGTATCCCGATCAGAGTTTGTACCCGGCGAACAGTGTTCCCGACGTGGTGCGCAAGATCAATCACGCCTTTCAACGCGCCGATCAGATCGATCATGCTGAAGGCCGCGATGGCATCGACTGGTACGCTCCGATCGTGGCGGATGCCGAAGCCGGGTTCGGTGGCTGCTTAAATGCGTTCGAGTTGATGAAGGCGATGATCGAGTCGGGGGCGGCTGGAGTGCACTTCGAAGATCAGCTCGCCTCCTGTAAGAAGTGCGGCCACATGGGCGGCAAAGTCCTTGTGCCCACGCAGGAGTTTATTCAAAAGCTTACTGCCGCGCGTCTGGCCGCGGACGTGCTCGGCGTGGACACGATCCTCATCGCTCGCACCGATGCCGACGCTGCTGGTCTACTCACGAGCGATATCGATGAACGGGACCATCCGTTTCTTACCGGCGAACGCACTGCGGAAGGTTTCTACGCTATTAAGCCAGGGTTGGACCAGGCTATCGCACGCGGTCTTGCCTATGCGCCGTATGCTGATATGGTCTGGTGCGAGACTTCCGAGCCGAACCTCGCAGACGCCGCGCGTTTTGCGCATGCGATTCACGAGGAGTATCCGGGCAAGCTGCTGGCGTACAACTGTTCGCCCTCCTTCAACTGGAAGAAGAAGCTCGACGACCGCACGATTGCGAAGTTTCAGAAAGAGCTGGCGTTGATGGGTTACAAGTTTCAGTTCATCACGCTCGCTGGTTTTCACGCACTCAACCTCGCGATGTTTGAACTTGCGGATGCGTATCGCGAATCGGGCATGAGCGCGTACGCGCAGCTTCAGGCTACGGAGTTCGAACGCGCAGCCGACAGCAACTATCGCGCGGTGAAGCACCAGGCGTTTGTCGGAACTGGCTACTTCGATCAGATCACGCAAATCGTCGCAGGTGGCAAGTCGTCCACCACCGCCCTGACGGGCTCAACGGAACAGGAACAATTCACGCCTCCTGTCGAACACGAAGTCGCGGCCGCTCTAACCGTTTAGCCACAAAAAGGCACAAAAATCACACAAACAGTAATCCTTCCTGGGTTACTGTTTTTGTGCTCTTTCGTGGCTCCTGTTTGTGCCTTTTGTGGCTAGCACGTTCAGCCGCAAAACTGCACAAATTACACAAACCTTTTTGTGGCTCCTGCCTGTGCCTTTTTGTGGCTCCTATTGACAGCCAATAGGAGAAGCGGCTAGACTTCCGGCTTCCTATTGGCTGACTAGAGGAAGGCATGAATAAACAACAAGCCGACCTGTTCAAACAGGGCACTCTCGAACTCTTAATTCTGCGACTGCTCAGTTCCGGGAGCCTGAACGGCTGGGACATCATGCAGCGTATCGAAATCCTCTCCGGCGACGTGCTCACCATCACCGCCGGGGCACTTTATCCGGCCCTCCATCGTCTGGAATCGCGCGGCCTCATCTCCGCTGTCTGGCGGCCATCCGATAACAATCGCAAAGCTAAGTTCTATGCCTTAACCGCTCGCGGGCGCAAACAACTCGAGGCGCAACGCAAGCAATGGGAGCGGTTCTCTGATGCAATCGCTCTCGTTTTACGAGATGCATGAGGTTCTCCGTGAACTTGAAAGATTTACTACGTCGCTGGCGCGCTCTAACTCATAAAGACGAACTGGACCAGGAACTCGACGAAGAGTTGCGCTTTCATCTCGATCGATTAATTGAGCGAAACGTCAAACACGGGATGACGCCCGAGGATGCGCGTTATGAGGCACTGAAATCGTTCAGTCGCGTGGACCAGTCAAAGGAAGAATGTCGCGATGCCCGTGGCGTAGGCTTCGTTGAAAACGTGCTACGCGATGTGTCGTACAGCGTGCGCACACTCCTCAAGAATTACGCGTTCACGTTCGTCGTTGTAGTAACGCTTGCGCTCGGCATCGGCGCGAATACCGCGATCTTCAGTTTTGCCAACGGCATTCTGCTGCGACCACTCCCCTATCCTCAATCTGAACGCCTCGCTGTGATCGACGAAACCGCGCTCAAACAGGGCATGGAGTCTATGGCCGTTTCGTTTCCCAACTTTCTTGATTGGCGCGAGCAAAACACAGTTTTCCAGGACATCGGCATCTACTGGAGTTCGGAGAGGTTTACGTTGACTGGCGGGGGTGAGCCGATCGAGCTTCGCGGTTCCTTTATCTCACACGGACTCTTCGAGATCCTGCGTGTCTCACCACAACTGGGCCGCACCTTTACAGCTAATGAGGATCGGCCCGATGAAGACGCCGTCGTGATTCTCGGACACAATCTCTGGCAACGGAACTTTGGGGGTGACGCAAACATCATTGGTCGCAAGATCGTGCTCAGCAATCGCGCGCGCACTGTTGTCGGGGTGATGCCCGCGGGTTTCAGGTTTCCCGAAGTTTCTGAGCTGTGGGCGCCGATTGCTTTAACGCCTGAGATGTTCACGCGAACGGATCACGGCTTGCTGGCGATCGCACGTTTGCAGAATGGCGTGAGTTTTCAGGAAGCCCAGGCCGAGATGACTAACATCGCCGCGCGTATTGAACAGCAACACCCGGTGACCAACGAGGGTCTCGGCGTGAGAGTAACCAGTTTACACAAGACACTTACAGGGGATTACCGCGAAGCGCTGCTGATTCTTCTCGGCGTTGTCGGATGCGTGTTGCTGGTGGCGTGTGTGAACGTCGCGAACCTGATGCTCGCACGTGCAACTGCAAGACAAAAAGAGTTTGCGTTGCGCGCCGCGCTGGGTGCGAGTCGCTGGCGGATAATGCGCCAGCTTCTGGTCGAGAGTCTCGTGCTGTCCGTAATCGGTGGCGCCCTCGGCTTTGTTCTCTCGATCTGGGCCCTTCGTCTGTTGTTGACGGCGATTCCGATCCAGCTACCGTTCTGGATGAACTTCAGCGTCGACCTGCGCGTGCTCGGCTTTACTGCGGCGATCACGTTGTTGACGGGATTGATGTTTGGCGCTGTTCCCGCGCTGCAAACATCGCGCGTCGATCTCAACGACACACTCAAGGAAGGTGGCCGCGGCTCGTCAGGTGTGCGCAGTCGCGCACGCAGTCTGCTCGTCGTGACAGAGATCGCGCTCTCGCTCGTTGTGCTCGTAGGCGCAGGGTTGATGATCCAGAGTTTCCTTCGGTTGAAACGCGTCAACATTGGGCTGGATGCTCAGAACGTTTTGTCTGCGGGCGTCAGCCTGCCACGCGCGAAATATACGGAAGGCGACCAGCGCGCGACGTTCTTCAAGCAGTTACTCGAACGGCTGCGGAATCTGCCGGGAGTTGAGGCGGCCAGTGCAACCGCGACGCTGCCCCTCGGCGGCGATGACTGGGGACGCAGTCTTACAGTCGATGGTTTCCCAGTATTGCCTCTTGGTCAGGCGCCGTCGATTCAACACACCGTTGTGTCGCCGGATTATTTTCGCACGATGGGCATACCACTGCTCTCGGGCCGCGACTTCAACGATGCTGATGCGAAAGGATCTCCGGACGTAACGATCATCGATGAGCGACTCGCGCGTGAGTACTGGCCCAACGAGAGCCCGATCGGCAAACGCGTTCGTTTTGGTCCACCGGAAGACAACGAGCCGTGGCATACGATCGTCGGTGTTGTTGCCACGGTCAGACATCAACGAATCCAGGAAGACACGCGCAAGAGTGTCTACTTACCGCACCAAAAAATTCCTGTACGGGGCCTCGCGCTTGTAGTGCGGACCACTTCAAGTCCCCCTGAGTTCGTGGGCGCAATCCGTCGCGAGGTGGCGCAACTCGATCCGGATTTGCCGGTGAGTGAAGTCTTAACGATGGACGAAGTAGTTGCCGAGTCGATCTGGCAGCCGCGACTGTACGCGACGTTGTTCGGAGCGTTTGCCGGTGGAGCACTGTTGCTGGCACTGATTGGGATTTACGGCGTGATGGCGTATCTCGTACAGACACGAACACACGAGATCGGTGTGCGTATGGCATTGGGCGCCACGACGCGCGACGTTTTCAAACTCATTGTCGGACGTGGGATGAAGTTGACAGCCGTTGGCGTGTTGATTGGTGTCGGCGGCGCGATTGCGTTGACGCGTTTGATGCGCAGTCTGCTCTTCAACACGAGTGCGACGGATCCAGTCACGTTTATTTTCATTTCGCTACTACTGTCGCTCGCGGCCTTTCTCGCGTGCTACATCCCCGCGCGCCGCGCCGCGAAGGTCGATCCTTTGGTAGCGCTGCGTTACGAGTAAGATTGTGTCCTGTTAGTCATGTAAATCTTGCAATCCTGTACAGCGCGCCCTAATCGATTGACACCCCTGATCACGATCTCTAGACTGCAAACCTCTTCCCGTAACTCCCCCTCAACAAACGATCCAATTTCTCTCCGGGGTGTAACCAGAGCTATGTCCGATTCACAAGAACCTCTTCACGATCGCAGCATTCTGAATATGATCCGCGCTATCTGCGAGAAGGGCGAGAGCGGCAGGCTTGAGATCCTTGCCGGTGCAATTCAGGGTGAGCTGTCGTTCCAGGAGGGCAAACTCGTCGATGCGCGCGTGGGCCATCTCACTGGCTTTCGGGCAATCAACGCCGCGGCTTCGATGCGCGATGCTCGCGTCAGCTTCGACCCCGCGTTCACGCCAATCGCTTCGAGCGGGATAACTGCCAGCGAGCGAGTTGTGCTCAAACAGTTTTTCGGTATCGAGACGACGGATGCCTATCTAGAGCCGGCGGTTATGAGTTGGCCGGATGAAACTGCGCAGATCTTGGATCCCGAGCCGGTGAACGATGCGGCTGATGAAGTCACGATTGTAAGGGGTAGCACTGCTCCGAGCGCGAGCGCCTTGCCACCACCGCCGCCACTCCGCTCAAGGTTCTCCTATGCGACAGCGATAATGGTGGCCGCGCTCGCAGTGGCCATCATGGCAGCCGCGAGTGTCCTATTATTTAAGGACCGCTCGCGAAGCGCCGCCGCAGTGGCTACCTCCGCGCAACCGTCAGCCCCTGTTGCTGCGCCCGTAGTACAACAAGCCGAGCCCGCCGTTGTTGAGTCAGCGCAGGCTCGATCTCTTTCCGCCGCTTCGCAAGATCTGTCTGGCAAGTGGAGTATCGTTAACACAGTCGAAACGACTTCTTATCGCTCTTACAAAAACCTGAGGGTCGGTTTTGACCTTTCGATCAATCAGAACGGCACAAGCTTGACCGGCAGCGGGCGCAAGATTTCTGAGAACGGCCGCACTCTCCCTGCAGACAGCAGAACACCGATTCAATTGAAAGGCACGATCAAAGGCGACAGGATTGAAGCAACCTTCTTCGAGGACGGCATCGCGCGAAAGACGAACGGCCGGTTTGTCTGGCGTGTCGACAGAGCGGGCCGCGGCTTGACGGGTACATTCGCCAGCACAGCGGCGCGCTCCCGAGGCAAATCAGCAGCGACGCGAGAACTTTAGCCGTTCGCGCAATCTGTGTTCTCCCCCGGTTACTTCTTCTTCCCCACAGTCACTCTCCCATTCTGCTCGATGCGAATCGCGGTCACCTTTCCGTCCGCGTCTTTCACAAACGTCAGCTTTGCCGCGAACGCGGTTGGATAGAACGTCGCCTCTGATTCCGGAAAGATCTCAAACACGTCCTGACCGGTTGCTTGCGTCAGGAATTTGTTTCCCTCGCGGAAAACACGCATCACGAATCCTGGTCCAACTTCATACTCACCGACATACGTGTCGAAGATTTTCGCATCGACAGCGACGGGCGCCTTTTCGAGTCTCTTCAACACCTCGGTGGCGTTAGTGTTATTCGGATTCAGCTCAAGCGACTTCTTATAGTTTTGTACCGCCAGCTCACGCTCGTTGACCGTCATGTAGGCTTCACCAAGACTGTCATAGGTGTTGAAGCCCTGCGGGTAGGCCTCGACGTTGAGTTTGAAGATCTCAATCGCTTCTTTGACTTTGCCGCCTCGCAGTAATTGGTAGCCGAGCCGGTTCAGTTCAGGCTCCGCGAAGTCATAAGTTGCAGCCTGCTTGGCTTTCAGATCCCGATACTGTGCGATACCTGCGTCGATTCCCTTGTCGAGTATCGTCTTTTCGAGTACCGAAATAATCGACATCTTCGGCGCGTCGTATGGTTGGTTGTACAGGATCTTCGCAATCGATTCGCTGAGCCGATCGAGATACTCGCCCCCCGTGTTATCAAGCATCACGATCAGGTTTTTCTCATTCGGAAAGCGCACGATCGTCGTGCTAAAGCCATTGATGCCGCCTCCGTGCCTGATCACCTGCACCGGCTGATCGTTCTGCTTGAACGACGCATTCATGACGACCCAGCCGTACGCGTAGTTTTCAAGAAACGGTTTGTACATCAACGTCTTCGATTGCGCTGAGAGAAGCTTGTCCGTGTAAAGCGTTTGATCCCAGAGGTATAGATCCTCGACGGTCGAATAGAGCGAGCCTGCAGCATAAGGGATCGACATGTCGAGATAAGGTGCATTTGTGTAACCATCGGGAGTCTTGCTGTAGCCCGAAGCGCGCTTGGGAATGATCCTCGTGTGATGGTCATAGCCGGTGTTCTTCATTCCCGCGGGATCGAAAATGTTTGCCTTCAACAACTGTTCGTATGGTTTGCCTGTGACGCGCTCGATGATCGCGCCGAGGAGAAAATAACCGGAGTTGTTGTACGAGTACTTTGAACCGGGCTCGAATTCCAGCTCGCCGCTCGCGTACTTCTTTACAAAGTCGTCGACCTTGTAAGGGTTCCGGCTGACGTTCTCAAAGAAGCCGGGTTGCCCCGTGTAACTCGGAATGCCGGATGTGTGCGTCAGCAGGTGATGAATCGTGACTTTGTTACCGATGTCTTTTCTGTAGTCGGGTAAGTAGTCGGATATTTTGGCGTCCAGCTTAATCTTTCCCTGCTCGACTAATTGCAGAGTGACAGCCGCGGTGAACTGTTTTGTGATCGAGCCGAGGCGAAATCTCGTGTCGGGCGTATTCGGAATATTCCACTCCATATTCGCGAGCCCGTACGCGCCTTTGTAAATCACTTTGCCATTCTCCGCGACGAGCACCGAGCCGTTAAACTGCCGGTACTTGTGTGCGAGTGCGAGCACTTCCTGAATCTTCGCGGCGCGGTCTTGTGCGAGTGCCGCTTGCTGCGAAACGAGTAAAACGATTGCAAGACAAAATAGTAGCTTGATTTGTGCGGGTACGTTTCTTGTCATTGTTGTTTGTCCCTAATTGCTGTGTAAGAAGGTCGCGCAGATTGTAGCATCTGCCATTCTCTGTTCGAATCATTGTCAAACGAAAATCGGACCGCTAAGTTGCGTAAATGAACGCGATCGGGTTTGCCCCCGTACCCTCGGAAGATTCGGAGATCGACCGGCTGCGCGAAGCATGTAAGCGGCTGAACTTCGCCCTGCGCGCAATCAAAGACGCCCAGGCGTGTCTGAGCCAGATGAATCTAGGTCAGGCCCACGAGCGCCTCAACAACGCGCAATGGCAAGCTCGAGAAGCTAAGAAAGTTTTAGCAGAGGTTGGAAAGACGAAGACTAAAACATCGCTTCATCGAAAGCCCGCTTAAGTCACCCGGACTGTTTCCAGCCAAAGGCTCAAAAGCTCAAATGATGGACCAAAGAGGCCCGATTTAGAGTCAAGCCAACAAGTCTCGTAATTCGGGGTGGCCGCCGTGGTCGGCCCAGCCGGCGGGGGTTGAGCCGACTTTGGTATCTTTCACGGTGCGATCGGCGCCATGGGCCAACAGAAACTCAGCCATCGAGCGATGACCGTTCAGCGCCGCGTAGTGTAAGCCCGTGCCCGCGTAATCGAATCCACCCGGGACGACGTTGATTTCAGCACCTTTTTCCAACAACAGCTCTGCCGCTTCAGTGTGGCCGTGCATGCACGCGTACACAAAAGCATTGTTGACGATGCCCTGCCGATCCTGAGACCACGCGTTAACACGATTCGCAAGAGACTGCTTGCCCGCGATATCGCTATTCGAGGTCGCGATCGTGTCGAGATCGCCCCACGGCCAGTTGATCTTGCCGGCCTCGGGTTTCAGGCTTCCATCCGCGTTGAAATAATTCTCAATTAAATCCGTGCGACCGAGTCCCGCTGCCGTGCGCAAGTTCTTCACTTTTGCACCACGCTCAATCAATAACGCGAGTACGCTACGGTTATTCCAGTACAGAGCTTCCTCCAGCGGCGACCAGCCACCAGTACCGTCGATTGCCGCACCGTGATCAAGCAACAACTCAGCAGCCGCGCGATTATCCATACTCGCCGCTGCGACAAGTGGTTCATTCAACTCGGCGCCCGCATCGATCAGCACCTGGACCATCTCAACGTTGTGCGGTTTGTCTTTGCCGTCCAACACTACGGCCTGCAGCAGTGTCGGATGACTTTTCGTCGATCGCGATGTGACGAGCGAAGGATCCGCGGCAACGAGTGCCGTAAATTTCTCCAGGTCACCGGCGTGTATGGCTTTGAGTGCCGGATGAAATTTTGCGTTCATGCGCTGAGTTTACTAAACGACTGCCCGCACCGCTATAATCCAACACATGGCACCAAAGGATCCGTTGGCTACGTCGGGGCTCCCCTCATTCAATAAAGATAGCTCCGCGCACTCAGGCCAACCGGTCGAGCCGAAGTTTCTGATACTGGTGGTGGACGATTCAGCCGACAACGTGGCAGTAATCAGTCTCGATCTTCAACAACAGGGTTATCGAGTAGTCACGGCGAGTAATGGTGAAGATGCCGTTGCTGTCGCCACACAGACGTTGCCGAATTTAATCTTGATGGACATCAATCTCCCGTCACTGGACGGCCTGGGAGCAACGCGCAGAATTCGCGAGACTGAGACGTTGCGCGACGTGCCTGTCGTCGCGATCACAGCGTTCGGCACGGAGGGATTTCAACGTGCTGCTTACGATGCCGGCGTGGACGGTTATTTAACTAAGCCGCTCGACTTCGACCGCATGCACCAACTCATCGCTCGGCTCCTCTCGCCCTCAGGCTCCGGCCAATTAACGGGTGGGGTTAATTCTTGAGTTCCACCAGCACGAGACGGATCGTTGTGTCGCCTGTGTTCTCAGCCCAGTGCGTCACTGCATCACGATAGATTACATCGCCCGTCTTGAACTCGCCGTCGGTGACAGTGCCATCGGCAGCATGATTCCGAAACTTGCCGCCCGCGATCACATAGGTCACGTACGCGGGGTGTGAGTGAGTGTTCTCCTTGTCGCCAGGTTTGATCGTCGCTTCGAGAACACGAACACGCGTATTCTCCAGTTTCAGCACAATCGTATTTGAATTTACTTTGAGCGGATCCTGGTCACCACGTACCAATCCCGCCGCGAGTAAGACACAGATCAAAATGCAGGTTCGTTTCATAGTTTCCTCCCTTGGCCACAGGTTACACGGATTCGGCCACTATCTGATACTCGCTTCTTTGGCAAAGAGACTGATTCAGAGATGACGTTCACTAAGAACGACAAAGGACAAGTTACGGACGTCGTACTAAAGCTGGGCGTGTGTCAGGAAACGAAAGGGCGAATGATCCATTGAGAAACAAAAAAACACAAGACGGCCTGTCGTCTTGCGTCTTTTGTGTGTGTCTGCGGGTTGGAATTAGGTGGTTTGTTTCTTCGCAGTGTAGCGCTTCATGATGAGGCGCACGTAGTTTCGTGTTTCGGTGTAGGGCGGAATCGTGTTGCCATACTTCATCACCGCGCCCTCGCCGGCATTGTATCCGGCCAACGCGAGGTCAACGCGGCCATTGAACATCTTCAAAAGATCCTTCAGATAACGCGTGCCGCCTTTGATGTTTTGGGCCACATCGTAAGGATTGGTCACTCCGTATCGCGCAGCCGTGCCTGGCATAAGCTGCATCAGGCCCTGCGCGCCCTTCGGACTCGTCGCACCGATAGTGAAACTCGACTCCTGCGCCATCGTGCAGTAGATCAAGTAGGGATCAACTCCATACTGACCACCGTAGTAACGGATCAAATTATCGATTTTGGCGCTTCCGGTAGACCAAAACTGGTGGCCACCTGCCGCGAGTCCCGACACCGTTTCGGGAATGATCGCTGGCGCCGGTCTATTCGCGGCGGCAATCTCCTGCGTGATTTGTTCAACTTTTGCGCGAGCGTCTGCTAACTCTTTCTCACTTTTTTCGAGATCGACGCGCGCGATGAGCCCATCGGTGTATAGCTGTTGCGACTGCTGGTGTCGTTTTTCAAGCCTCTCGACATCGTTTTTGTAGAGATTCGAAAGTTCGGTAAGACTCGTCGTGATCTCACTTTTGGGATTGGCGGCCGCGGTCTCCTGGGCTTGGACCGATCCGGCTGAGAAGTACCCGATCATAAGAAAGCCGAGCAAAAGCACGGCTTTTGGAAAACGATTAAAAAGGGCGGTAAAAATCAATCGGCAATCCTCCATTAACAAGCTAGACACCACAAATGAGCGGCCCGTTACGATGTTTACCGGGTGACTGGAGTTGCCGAAAAATAACGCGCTGGTCCCGCCTTTAAGGCCTTACGACGATATTCCCGATTTTGTTCGTGGAGGCGCCGAAATCCCGCTTTCCTGAGCTTTGCCCGAAAAGTGACGGACCCGGTCAAAGCCCCGTCCTGACTTTTCGGGCAAGGCTGCTTTCCTGCTGAAAAGTAAGACTCAAAATGACCGTCAACAAATCGTCTGGTTCAACCGGCTTGGCGAGATGTGTTTGAAAACCAGCCAGCAGCGCGCGGCGGCGGTGGGCCGCGTCCGCGTACGCCGTCAACGCAATCGCGGGAATATGGCCACCTGCTTCCGGCGCCAAAGACCGAACTTTCCTGATGAACTCATAACCATTTCCGCCTGCCATCGCGATATCACTGATAATGACGTCAGGCCTCGTACGCACGATCACCGCCAACGCGTTCTCAGCAGAGTCTACCGCCGCGACTTCCGCACCGTGTTGCTGCAAAACCATTTTGAGTAATTCCTGTGTGTCAGGATCGTCTTCGACGACCAGAATCCGCAGGTGCCTTAGCTTCTCATCTTTAGAGGTCTCGGCATTGTCCAGTGCCGCGGCGGCTCGTTCTGTGAACCACTCGGGTGTGGACAGATTGCTCCCGATGCCCTCAGTCGAGGTCAACGGAAATTCGACGGTGAAAGTCGCTCCTTTCCCAAGCCCTTCGCTCGCAGCAGTGACGGTTCCGGCCTGCTGCCGCACGAGGTAGTCAACGATCGCGAGACCGAGTCCGAGACCGCCATGCGCCCGAACATTCGAGGAATCAACTTGCTTGAATCGTTCGAAAATGTGCGGTAGGTGTTCTGCTCCGATTCCCACACCCGTGTCTTTTATTTCCAGTCGCACATGTGAATCGATCCGTTCCAGACGAACATCAATTCTTCCGCCATTCGACGTAAATTTAATTGCGTTAGAAAGAATGTTTGTGACGATCTGTTGCAAGCGCGCGGGATCGCCAAGGATCGGACCAGCAGCGGGATCGATCGCCGTCTCGAGCTGCAACTGCTTTGCATCAATAGCCGGACGCAACGAGTTGATGACGCTGTCAGTGATAGACGCAAAAGACACGGGTTGAAACTCGATCCTGAGTTTACCGGTGATGATGCGAGACACATCGAGCAAGTCTTCGATCAGCTTTGACTGCGCCTCCGCATTCCGTTGAATGACGTTAACGGCATGTACCTTCTCTTTCTCGCTGAGTCGATTCGAATCAAGCAGCCGTGACCAACCGAGGATCGAAGTTAAGGGCGTTCGCAGTTCATGCGACATGGTCGCGAGAAATTCATCCTTGACACGGTTTGCTTCCTCGAGCTCCTGGGCGCGGAAGCGCAGAACTTCATCAATCTGTCGCAGTTCCGTGGTGTCGCGACCAACTCCGAAGGCAAGGCCATCTTCCGGCACCGGGAAATAGCTCCACGCAACCCACTTGTAGTTTTCGTCCTTCGTACGCAGGCGATTCTCCATGAACGTGACTGGCTGACCCGCGATGAGGCCCTCATAAGCAGTACGCGTTTTAGCTAAATCATCCGGATGCAGGAGCTCAAAGAGATCCATCGTTAACAGCTCTTCCTCACTGAAACCCAACACCGTATGAAAAGCCGGATTCACGCGCTGGAAGCGCCCGTCGAGATGGACGATACACAACATGTCCATCGACAACGCAAAGAACCGATCGCGCTCTTCGGTCAACTTGTTACGCTCAGTCATGTCTCGCATGACCTTCGAAAAACCGATCAGCTTGCCTGCCGCGTCGCGCACTGCGGTGACGACGCCACTGGCCCAGAAACGCGAACCATCGCGTCGCACGTGCCATCGTTCATCTTCCGCACGTCCCACCGTCGCCGCGGTCGATAACTCCTGGGCGGGCGCATTCTTCGCCCTGTCCTCGGCGGTGAAAAACTTGGCCGCGTCTTTGCCAACGATTTCCGCTTCGGTATAGCCGAGGATGTGTTGCGCGCCCGTATTCCAGTTGGTCACGAGACCATCCCGGTCCATTGTAAAGATCGCATAGTCGCGAATATCTTCGATTGCTTTTCGATAGATGTCTTCGGTGCGGCGATACACGCTCCGGCGTTCACTAGCCATAACCATACGGACCCCCGTGTTTGTACTCCTTCAATTACGTCATAAAATGTAGCGACAAAAAGTCACGAAAAGCACAAATGAATTCGGTAATTCTTCTGCACACGCTTTGTGCTTTTTTGCGTGCGCTCCGGTATTATTTCCGGCGCCAACCATCCGCTTGCAGGAGGAACACTCATGTTTACTAAAGGTCGTCACAACTATGCATTCTCGCTTCTGATCCTATTTGCTCTTCTTTCAAGCACACGGCTGTACGTTAGCGCACAAGCAAACAAGGTGCCGCTGACGCACGAAGCAATGTGGGCGATGAAACGTGTGGGCGCACCGGCGCCGAGTCCTGATGGGAAGTGGGTGGTGTTCTCGTTGGTTGAGCCGTCGTATGACGATAAGGACCAGGTGTCGGATCTGTGGATCGTTTCCACCGACGGCAACGCGAGACCACGTCGACTGACTTCCACGAAAGGCGGCGAGAGTGGTGTTGCGTGGAGTCCTGACAGTCGCCGTATCGCATTCTCAGCTCGACGCGAAGGCGACGAAGTAAACCAGATTTATGTGTTGGACGTCGCTGCTGGTGGCGAAGCGGTGCGAGTCACTTCACTTTCAACTGGCGCACGCGCCGCGCAGTGGCGACCCGATGGACAAGCGCTACTCTTCGTCAGCACGGTCTATCCCGGCGCCGCCGATGACGAGGCAAACAAGAAGATCGCTGCTGAACGGAAAGCACAGAAGTATCGCGTTCGCGTGTATGAGAAGTTTCCGATTCGCAATTGGGACAAGTGGATCGAAGACACGCAGGCGCACGTGTTTGTCCAAACCGCACAGCCAGGAGCAAAGGCAAAAGATCTACTCGCGGGAACAAAGCTCGTGAATGAGCGAGGTTTCGCCGGTCGTACATCCGATTCGGGCGACGAGCTCGATCCGATTTGGACACCGGAAGGCGACGCAATCATCTTTGTCGCATCGACGAACAGAGATGCCGCTGCTTACGCAAATACAAACACGTCGCTTTTCAAAATCGCCGCGACCGGTGGCGAGCCCGTGCGTCTCACCACGAGCACCGACACCTTTAGAAATCCGGTATTTCGACCCGACGGCAAAGCGTTGTACGCGCTTGCCGAGATCGAAAGCGACAAGAAGGTCTATCACCACAATCGATTGGCGAAGTTCGCGTGGCCAAACGTGGGTCAACCTGAGATCCTCACTGCCCGATGGGACCGTTCAGTTGGCGGTTATGCATTTACGCCCGACAGCAAGTCGATCTATTTAACTGCGGAAGAAGCCGGTAACGAAAAACTCTTCACGCTTCCAGCAAACGGCGGCGAAGTGAATCTGGCGATGGACATGACGCGCGGCGTCTACACGAACCTGCGGATTCCTTCAAAGGCGTCTTCACCGATCCTGATCGCCAGCTGGGAAAGTGCAATCAATCCACCTGAAATATTTCGTTTGGATCTTTCATCCAAGACTCAAATACCGCTCACGTCCTTCAATGCCGACCAGGTCGCAAGGATCGATTGGCTACCGCTGCGTCACTTCTGGTTCACCAGCAAAGCAGGAAAACGCATTCACAGCATGGTCGCGTTGCCGCCCAATTTCGATGAGCGCAAAAAGTATCCCCTGCTGGTCGTGATGCATGGTGGACCACACAGCATGTGGCGCGATAACTGGGGACTGCGTTGGAACTATTTCATGCTGTCGCGACCGGGCTACGTGGTGCTGTTAACGAACTACTCCGGCTCGACGGGATTTGGTGAGGCGTTCGCGCAGAGTATTCAGGGCGATCCTTTTAAAGGCCCGGCAAACGAGATCAACGAAGCCGCTGATGAAGCGATCCGGCTTTACGCGTTTGTCGATGGGTCGCGTCAAGCGGCTGCGGGCGCGAGTTACGGTGGCCATATGGCGAACTGGATGCAGGCAACTACCACGCGCTACAAAACACTGGTCAGTCATGCTGGTTTGATCAATCTCGAGTCGCAATGGGGAACGAGTGACACGATCTACTCGCGAGAATTAAACAATGGCGGACCGGTGTGGGAACAGGGACCAGTGTGGCGCGATCAGAACCCGATCCGGTTCGCCAAGAACTTCCGCACACCGATACTGTTATCAGTCGGCGAAAACGACTTCCGTGTGCCGCTTAACCAAACGTTGGAAAACTGGAGCGTGCTGCAACGACTGCGTATTCCGAGTCGCTTGATCGTCTGGCCCGATGAAAACCATTGGATTCTGAAGGGCGAAAATAGTCGTTACTGGTATCAGGAACTCCACGCGTGGCTCAAGAAATATCTGGACCAGCCAAACGGCGCCACCAGCTCACGTTAGAAGCGCCTCAAGCTTTGTAGGTTTTGCGGGCTTTGTGCCATAATGCCGCACCTCTGCTGCAAGCGGGTAAAAGACACTAATCAACTCTTAACATCTTCTACTTCCGGACGGGGTCTTAGTAGAAGTTCGATCCATAACAGCCGGCGCTTCACCTGAAAGGAATTTCGAAGTTTATGCGTAGTATCGTTACATCCCTGACGTTGATCTGCATGCTCCTCTTGAACGGCGCAACCTTTTTAGCCGCCGGCAAGGATCCCAAACGGCAGAAGCCGCGTGTGGAGCGAAAGAGCTCTAGCGGCACAGCCCGTACAAGCCAAGCGCGTGAGAAACGTGAATCACGCAAACAGGCCGCGGCTCAGCGTGAACTCGTCAAACAGAATCCCCGTCTCGCGTCCGTCTTCAAAAAGGGCGCTAATTTCGACTCCCAACGCTACGACAAGCCACGCGAAGCTCTTGAATACTACCTGCAAAAGCGCTTGCCCAAGGGAACGAAGGAACTGCCGGTCGAACGCTACTTCGAAGCTAAAGAAAAAATCAGACGCATGAAGCGGTTCTCAACCGCCAAAAACAAAGACCTGCCGCCGCAGGCACAAGCGAATGAAGCGGAAGAGGTATTTGACGGAGAGGACGGAGAATTTCCAAACAGTACGGGAGGCGGGGGTGCCGGTGACGGTAGTGCCTCGACGAGCGGCGCACTCGGAACCTGGCAGTCAATAGGACCGGGCAATGTCGGCGGTCGCACACGCTCGATGCTGATCGATCCAACCGATGCGAACGTTATGTATGCGGCAGCTGTTGCCGGCGGCATCTGGAAAACGACTAACGGCGGTACCTCATGGGCTCCGCTCAACGACTTCCTCGCAAACATCGCCGTCAGCTCGATGGCTCTCGATCCGTCGAACTCCAGCATCATTTATGCGGGGACGGGCGAAGGATTTTTTAACGCGGATGGCGTTCGTGGCGCAGGCATCTTCAAGTCAACTGACGCCGGTGCACATTGGACGCGCTTACCCGCCACGATTTCGAATTCAAACTTCTTCTTCGTAAACGACATCGTCGTCAGTCCGGCAAACGGTCAGCACATTTACGCGGCAACGCGCACCGGTGTGTGGCGCAGTCTGGATGGCGGCTCCTCATGGACACAGGTACTCGTTTCTAACGCTGTAAACGGAGCGAACGGCGCAATGGATCTCGTCATGCGCACCGATCAGGAGACCGACTACATTTTTGCCGCTGTCGGCACGTTCTCTCGTGCGCACATTTTCCGTAACGTAGACGCCGGTGGAGCCGGAACGTGGCAAGATGTTTATTCTGAAGTCAACCAGGGTCGTACGTCACTGGCCCTCGCGCCTTCGAACCAGAATGTGATCTACGCGCTTGCCACGTGCATCTCGTGCCCGGCCGGCATCAATCCAAATTTCCCGACACTTGGGTACACCGATGGCCTGCTCGCGGTGCTCCGTTCGACATCCTCAGGTGACATTGGCTCATGGACCACGCAGACGCGCAACAACAGTGCGAGCCTTCAGGACACGTTGCTCCTCAGTAATCCAGTCAACGGTGCGTTAACACAATGCGGATTCGGCACGAGCCAAATGCTGAATCAGGGTTGGTACGACAACGTGATCGCCGTCGATCCGACGAACCCGGATAGGGTTTGGGCCGGCGGTGTTGACTTGTTCCGCTCGGACAACGGTGGCGTCAACTGGGGTGTTGCCTCCTTCTGGTGGTTTCAGGGTAACGGCACTCCTCCTAACAACGGCGATCCGCAGCTCGTTCACGCAGACAACCACATCATCGCGTTTCATCCCGATTACAACGGCACGACTAACCAGACAATGTTCGCCGGCAACGATGGCGGCATTTATAAAACCGACAACGCTTCAGCCGGCAATGTTGGTTACCCGGGTGGAATAACACCGGGTGGCGGGCCGATCACTGCGTCGAGTCCGATCTGCGGCGCCGCCTTCGCACCCGGTGCGCTGTTTACAGTTCCGGATCCAGTCATCTGGAATCCGCTGAATAACAATTACACAATTACTCAGTTCTACCACGGACTGCCTTACCCGAATGGGCAAACATATTTCGGCGGAACGCAGGACAACGGTACGAATCGCGGCACAGACGCGGCCGGACCAAACGCGTGGGCACGTATCAATGGTGGCGACGGCGGATACGTTGCCGTCAATCCGTTGAACACGAACACGATCTTCTTCGAAACGACCGGTCTCTCATTGCGTCGCTCAACCAACGGCGGCGCGAGTTCCTCGTCTGCAATTAGTGGGATCTCGGGTGATGTCTTCCCGTTCATTACTGTTTTCCGAATGGATCCGAATGACCCGACTCGCCTGTGGATCGGTGGACGTTTCATGTGGCGCACTGATAACAACGC
Source organism: Pyrinomonadaceae bacterium (assembly GCA_036745095.1). Lineage (GTDB taxonomy): Bacteria > Acidobacteriota > Blastocatellia > Pyrinomonadales > Pyrinomonadaceae > PSRF01. The sequence goes on along the minus strand of DAIOGT010000081.1, from coordinate 782 downwards.
CGTGAATTGGACCAGAACCAGCAATGCGCAACAAACGGGCGGCTCGATTACGGCCATGGCGATCGCAACCGGCAATTCGAATATCGTCATCAACGGCGCCGCTTCAGGACAGCTTCGCCGCACCACTATCGGACTCACCGCTAATGCAACGAGTGCGTTGAATACAACGTGGTTGCAGAGCTTCACGCCACGTGGAAATGGCAATGGTGTCATCTCGTGGGTTGAGTACGATCGGTCGAACTCAAGTAACGTCTGGGCTACGATCTCAACCTTCAACGGTACAGCCAACGCCCAGGGTACGAGCGCCGGTCACGTGTTCAAGAGCACGAACGGTGGCGCGACGTGGACCCTGGCTGACGGAACGCAGACGCCTGGTAACGTCAATGCGATTCCCGACATTCCGGCGCACAGCGTCGTCATCGATCCGAATGACAATCAGCGCATTTACGTCGGCACCGACCTCGGCGTGTTCGTCACTCTCGATGGCGGTCAAAACTGGGCTCGCGAGACAACCGGCTTCTCGAACACAGTCGTCGAGGCGATGTCGGCTGTAAATAACAATGGCGTGACGACCCTGTTTGCATTTACTCACGGTCGCGGGGCGTACAAGGTAACGATCCCGACATCCTGCGCAACAGTGTCGCCGGTAAATCAGGCGTTCTTCTCGCCCGGCAACACTGGCAACGTGACGGTCACAAAGAACCTTTCAGCAACAGCCGCCTGCGATTGGAACGCGATGAGCAACAGTTCGTTCATCACGATCGATTCCGGAGCGAGTGGTA
>DAIOGT010000080.1:0-19249 GCA_036745095.1 Pyrinomonadaceae bacterium | reverse complement strand
GTACGTCGTTGAAGCAGACAGACCAGTCACCGAGAACGAAACAGCGTTGCTGCCCGCGGTCGCGATTTGCGTAAAGTTCGTGCCGTCGGTCGATTGCTCGATTCTAAAACCACTTTCGTTATTGGCATTGTCCGTCCACGTGAGATTTATCTGACTGCTGGAGACTGTATTCGCAGCCAGATTGGTCGGCGCCGCGGGTAGCACAGGCGCGCCCGTGCCTTTAACGATTCTGAAGTAGTCCCAAACCTCGCCATTCTCACGCAGAAACTTTGCGTCGAGCGTGTTGCCGTTCACATCGAGAATGATCGAGCCGAGATGGTTGAGCGATATAAACATTGCCGGATGGTTTAGCAGCCCACCCGAAATCTGGCCCGAACTTCCCGCCACTGCGTAGACCGCACCTTCGCGCGAGCCTGGTCCAAGCGTCGGCTTCGTGTAAGCTCCCGTGTCATCCGCTCGCCCGCTCCCACCGTTTTTCTTCATCGCGTTCGTGAAAGTTGAAGACGTTCCATAGTGTCCATCGATCAAAAATGAACGCTCGTAGGAATGACTATGACCCGTCAGGACCAGATCGACTCCGGCCTCTTCCAGAATGGGTAGGAAATTCTGCCGCATTTCGATGAGAATTCCTTCGGTGTCTGAATTATGAGATCCCTTGCTATAGGGCGGATGATGCCAGAAAGCGATGGTCCACTGTCGCGTCGACGAAGTGAGATCAGCTCGCAGCCACGTCGCCATCGGTCCCGAGGCCGAGCGATCAGACGACATCGAATCGAGACAGATGAAATGAATGTTGCCGTAGTCGAATGAATAATATCTCTCGGTTCCGGAAGCCATACCGCCGGCCTCAGCGTTCGTCGGCAGTGTGAACATCGCAAAGTACGGAAGACTTGACGGAGGAGTTTGCGAGTGGGCGGTGTCGTGATTGCCGATAGTGGGCCACAGTACAGACTTCCGTAGCATGGTGGGAAACATGTCGAACACAGCCGCCTGGTACTCGCTATCGGTACCAGTCTCATAAGCGTTATCGCCGAGCATCAACCAGAGATTCGTATGTAACGAGCCGGTGAAGTTGAGATACGCATTGCGCACCGCCTGTGCATTCGCGTTCGCGGTTCCGGAGTCTCCGAGCACCCAGATGCGGGTCGGAATGGCTGTGCCGGCGACCGGCGACGTCACAAAGAAATGGTTCGCATCGTTGCCCGCCAGCACCTGGGTCGTCGAACCGATTGAATAAAAATATCTTGTAGACGGTGAGAGGCCGCTGACAAGCACTTCGTGCTCGGTCGTCTGTATCGGATTGTCCGAAACTGAAGTCAAACTGCCTTGCGTGGTGCCAAAACTCACGCGACTGTCGGTGGGAACGTTTGTGCGCCAGCGGACCACGAGGCTGTTCGGAGTTCCCCGTTGCAGGTATGGCCCACGCGTGACGGACGCGGAGCTATCCGAGCCGATCAGTTGCAGATCAAAACTGATATCGGAGCTGGTGGCGCCGGACTGATGCAGCTCAACGGCGAGGACGTTTGTGCCGTTAACCAGCAACGACGGGCTGATCGTTGTTTGCACAAACGTGCTTTCGTCTGCACCCGCGATCGCAACCGAAGCCGGCGTAGTGAAACCGATCGTGCCGGTTGGCATGTTGCTTCGCCAGACTTCGACGCCGTTGAGATACACCACCGCTCCATCGTCGCGCAGCAACCTCAATGTTAGCGCGTTGAATGCAGAAGCATTTGTGACACTGAAAGCGCGCCGGAAGTAGGTCGTGATGAACCTGTTGGTTGAACTGGGACCGAAGCCGACTGTCGTCGCTTCATCGCCGTCGCCGTAACCCAACTGCGCCGGACCAGAGGCCCACGCTGAGTCGCTGAATGACGTCGCGCGCCATGCAGTTCCCTGATCGGATCCGTTGTCGAGATACTTCCACACGGCGCCAGTTGGCACGAGTGTCGTGTCTGCGGCTCGCGCCGAGGGAGCACAAAAAGCGCCGATGATAGCGAATACGAAAGCGAGACGAAGTGCGTAGTGGCGGGCAACTGTTTTCATGATTTGCAAAATTCCCAAATTGTGACGGATTGATAAAACTGCTCAGTCGGGCGCCGCGTGGTGCTGCGAAAGGATAGGGCAGTAGCGCTTACAAGTCTAGGGGATCGATGAGTAACTGTGAGGGCGGCCGCAGAGGGCCGCCCCGACAGTTCGCGCTGAATAAAAACGGTTAACGCAGACGGCGCTTCTCGATGGTAAAGCCGCCGCGCGGAACCTTGATGCGCCGGCCTTTGTCATTGTCGACAATTGTGACGGTCGTGACGGCTGGACTTCCTAAGTTCGCGTTCGATACACCGCTAAGAATGAGATTAAAAGTTTCATTCCCCTCGGCGATGGTGTCGTTCACGATAGCTATCGAAACGTTCTTCGACGACTCACCCGCCGCGAAGGTGAGTGTTCCCGCCAATCCCGTGTAGTCACTAAAGCCCGAAGCCGTGACATCCAACGAAGAGTAAGTAAGACTCGCGCTTCCCGCGGTGCTGCCTGTGCGAGTGACAGTGAGCGTCACTGAACCTGCATTTTCATGCACACTGTAACCAGAAGAGGTGAATTGCACGGAAGCAGGTTGCGTTGGCGCCGGTGTGGGAGTGGGCGCCGGAGTAGGTGTAGGTGTTGGCGTCGGTGTCGGTGTTGGTGTGGGTGTCGGTGTGGCGGTCGGTGTCGGTGTGGGCGTTGGAGTTGGTATTGGCGCTATTGAACCCTGTGCGGCCAGGAGCGCGTTGACATCAACGCCGATGTCTTTCCCATCAGTACCTGCGTTCTTGAACGGACTGTCAGACGTCAGTCGATAGTTTCCGCCTGCCTGGTCCACAAAACCGACTTGGGAACTCAGCACGAAGCTGTTTCCGACCGGATACATAAAGCCTTCTCGACCAGCCGCGTTATTCTTCAAATAAACGTAGGAACTGTAGTAGCCCTCGAGCGCGGGAGCACCTTCGCCGATGCCGCTGCCGAACACGCCATAGCCACCTTCTGAAAACAAGTTGTCGCGAATGACGAGCCCCGTGCCTTTCGGAGTGCCCGGGTCAGCATCGATGGTAATGATGTTGCCACCCTTAAAAACCGTATTGTGGCTGATCTGAATATCATTCGGATTGTTCAGAAGCACGAAAGCATCAAAGAGGCCGATCTTTTCAAACACATTATTTGAGATCCTGATACGACTCGTGATCGCGCCTTTGCTTTCCGGCGAGGTCCTCAGGATCGACACGCCTCCCTGCGTGTTCGTCACTATGTTGTTCGTGAATGTGACGTCCTCGACTACGGACCAGGGAGCATTTCCATCCTGGTTCCTGGCGGTGAAGACGACGGGCGCGCCGGTCTGCGCCTCGACCCAGTTATTCTGAAAAATGTTTCCGTCGATAATTACACGCCGGGCGTTCTTCAATTCCAACAGGTTCTTGATCGTCCAACGACGGCCGAGATACGACGGATCGCCAACCTTCCAGCTTAGAGGCTTGAACAGTAAGTTACCCCGAATTTCGATGTCGGCCGGTACGAGGTTCGGAATCCTTGGATCGGCGCCGCCAAACATAATGTTTTCCGCGGCTGCCTCAATGTGGTTATTGATGATGTGGTAAGGCCCGGGTCCGTTCCATCCACAGATTGCCTGCGTGTCGGTCTCGATTGCGTGAATCTCCGAGATGTAGGAGTTGATGATCGTCGTTTCAGCGCTATTCAAACTGATTCCACGTTGCAGTTCCTGCGACTGGAATCCGTGAATCCACAAACGATCGAGTATCAGATGATGCGGCACTGTTGAGAGATCAGATTGACTGGAGTCGCCGTTTCCGAGTCTGACCAGATCGTAGATGAAGTCTGACGCCGTGAACGTCGAGATCTCAAGTCCGATCAATTTGTAATGATGCGCGCCTGCAGCGGTTTGGAGTACGGGTTCCGCTCCGAAGTTAGAACGCAACTTCGCGAGCAGACCACTCTGTGATGGCGAGACGCGCCCCGTGATTTCAGACGCTCTCGAAGATTGAATCGTTATGTACGCGTCGCCTGACTTTGCAGGCAATGTGAATGGCCCGGTGTAGGTCGCCCCTGCGTCGACGACGATCGTATCGCCCGCTGCGGCACTATTAATCGCGGCTTGCAGAGATCCTCCGGCGGGGACGACGATAGTGGCGCCGAGAGTGGTTGAAGCAAACAGAAACAGACTAAAAAAGATAGCGAATGCATTAGTTAATTTGGGAGAGACGCAGTTTTGGGCAGCTGCACAGATCTGGGAGATAAACACTTTTCCTCCGAATGTGACAGGGATGATTAGAACTGGTGGCTAAAGCAATATCGGGGTATGTAGTGATCAAAAGACTTACTGTTTGATCGCCGAGCACACTACCGAACACAGCGATGGAACAGGTTGTGACGGTGTTACAAAATTATTGCGGAGGCTTAGAGCAGATTTCGATATGATTAAATCCGACATCAACTTACGGAGGCAGTCATGTACGTTATCACCGGCGCAAGCGGCAATACCGGAAGTATCGCTGCAACACAACTCCTCGATCGAAACGAGCACGTGCGTGTGGTTGGTAGGAGTGCTGATCGACTCGAGCCGTTTACTGCGCGAGGAGCAGAGCCATTTGTGTGTGATGTGAATGATGCGGCAGCGCTGACGAAGGCGTTCTCTGGTGCGAAGGCGGTCTATGCAATGATCCCGCCGAGTATGACCAGCGAGCACTATCGCGCCGATCAGGATCGAGTGAGTGATGCGATTGCTCACGCAATTGAAGCGGCCGGTGTCGAGTACGTGGTGTCGCTGAGTAGCGTTGGCGCGGACAAGGCCGAAGGCACGGGCCCTGTAGCCGGACTCCATTATTTTGAGCAAACGCTCAACGGCATTCCGGGTCTCAACGCCCTGCACCTGCGTCCCGCTTACTTCATGGAGAACACGCTTGCTCAGGTCGGCATTATTCAAACCATGAATCTCACTGCCGGTCCCTTACGTCCCGATCTGAAGATGCCCATGATCGCAACGCGCGATATCGGCGCTGCGGCGGCGCAGGCGCTCGTTGCTCGGAACTTCAACGGGAAGCAAACACGAGAGCTTCTGGGCGAACGGGATTTGAGTTATGCGGAGGTCGCGTCGATCATCGGCAGTGCAATCGGCAAACCGCAGCTCAAATATGTACATCTGCCGGACCAGCAAATTCGCGGAGCGTTTCTGCAGATGGGAATGTCAGCGAACGTGGCTGATCTAATAATCGAAATGTCGGGAGCACTGAATGCCGGAAAAATGAAGCCACTCGAAGAACGCAACAGCGAGAACACTACGCCAACGTCCTTCGAACAATTCGTCGCCGACGAATTTCTCCCACTCTATCGAGGTAAGCCCGCGAGCGCATGAAACGGACGGCGGTAGTAGATCAAGCCCATCCAAAACGTTGACATTTCCAAATCTTCGGCGTAAGAATGGTCGTCTTGTCTGCCGGTCAGGCCGCCTCGTTGTGAAGACGATTGAATAACGCACCTGTAGTCGCGAGATATCCCAGGTTACCACGTCCGATTTTCTGCAAAGGAGACCCTCTCATGTTTAGACTAAAGACCGCTATGGTCTTCGCCCTCGTCGCCACACTCCTTCTGTTCAGCTCTCTATTAACGCCCGGTTTGGCCGACGGCGGCGCTAACCACCGCGTTCGAAACCAACGCTTCGGCGTCTCAGGCGGAAACGTCAACGACGCCAGCCGTTCCTTCTGTTGCAGCGGCACTCTGGGCGCCCTGATCACAGACGGAACCAACCAGTACATCCTGAGTAACAATCACGTGCTTGGACGCAGTGGTCAGGCAGTTGCCGGTGAAGACGTTTCGCAGCCTGGTCTGATCGACAACGGATGCCGTATCGCCACCGTCGTTGCTGACTACACGGGCGCCGCCGTGTTGGGAAGTTCAAACGTCGACGCTGCCATCGCGCAGTTGCGACCGGGCACTATGGATTCGTCGGGCTTCATCGAAGATATCGGTGTACCAGGCAACACGATCCAGGCGCCAACGGTCGGCCTTTCTGTTGCCAAGAGCGGTCGTACCACCGGATTTACAACCGGATCAGTTTCGTCAATCAATACCAGCGTAAGCGTTCAATACCAACAAAGATGCGGTGGCGGCAAGAAGTTCACAGTGTCGTTCACCAATCAAGTGGTGATCAATAGCAGCACGTTCAGTGCGGGCGGCGACTCAGGCTCACTCATCGTCACAAACAATTCGTCGCATAACCCTGTAGCGCTCCTTTATGCGGGCAGCAGCACATCGACGATCGGTAATCCGATTGGCGAAGTCCTCGTGAAGCTGGGCGCCGCACTGGGCCGCACGTTCAGTTTCGGCGGCGGTGGGGGCGGTGGATCCAGCAGCACTACTAGTGGTCCAAAAGGCCGTCAGGCTGGTGAAAGACAACCGTTCATTCCCGGACTGGAGCGTCTGATGCCAATACTTCCTCAGCAAGCAACTGATCGCGCATTGGCAGTGCTCGAGGTCCATCGCGCCAATCTGATGTTCCAGCCAGGCGTTATCGGCGCGGGCATTGGCGCCGGCAGGACCGATGGTGAAGCCGCCATCGTCATTTACGTGAATAAGGACGCGGGCACGAAGCCGATTTTGCCTAACGACATTGAGGGCATTCCGGTGACCGTAATCCTGACCGACGAGTTCGTCGCCTTCTAGCCATCCTGGGCCACGGATCTCGCTCAGCCGTGGCCCTGCTCAACTTTTCTATTTACGATTAGGGCCATCTCGGTCTAGGATATGGTCCGTCTTTGACAACTCAGCAACGGCAACATGCGCGGCTCAATCTCCCACACTAACGAGTGATGAGCATCGCCGTTGAGCATGAAAGGTTCATACTCACGGCGAAAGATAGAAGCGAACGCAGCTTACTCCCAACTGCGAATAAGGGCCGGAAGCAACCATCAGGAGGTCATTTCTGATGGGAAACCCGCGACCGCGGCCGTTACGTTTGGCTGAAAAACTCCTGCAAATACGAATCGGGTTGGGCTTGTCGCAAACGCAGATGCTGGAGCGTCTCGGATTAGGCGAGACCATGCATTACGGTCGCATTTCCGAGTATGAGCAGGACAAACGTGAGCCCTCGCTGATTACACTGCTCGCGTACGCTCGGGCCGCGAGCGTTCACCTCGAAGACATCGTTGACGATGAATTCGAGTTACCTCGTAAACTTCCCGGAACCGTCAACTACCGCGGCATTCGCAAATCCAATCGGAAATAAGGCCACATAAAAGCAGCAGATATTCTTCGGAAGGCACTTGTGTCTTTTGCCGTCGTTTGTGGCAATATCTCGTCCGAGGCATGCAAGTCTTCTACTCACCTCGTTACTACGCAGAGATCGGCGACGGCCACATTTTTCCCATTCGTAAATTCGAGCTCGTGCGGGAGCGTCTGCTCGCTGAAGGAACACTGCAACCATCGGAAGTAATCGAACCTGCCGCGGCTTCGATCGACGACGTGTTGCTGGTCCATACCGAGGATTACGTCTCGCGGCTGTGCACTGGTCAGTTGACTGCGAAAGAAATCAGACGGCTGGGATTGCCGTGGTCCGAGTCACTTGTGCGCCGATCGTTCTATGCTGTCGGCGGCACAATCGCGGCGTCGCACTCTGCACTTGCGCTAGGCTACAGCTCAAACCTCGCAGGCGGCACTCATCACGCTTTCGCCGATCGTGGCGAAGGTTTCTGTGTCTTCAACGACGTCGCCGTGGCGATTCGTGCGATGCGCGCCCGCGGCATTATTCGTCGAGCAGCAATCGTCGATTGCGACGTGCACCAGGGCAACGGTACCGCTACCATCTTTACGGGCGATGACGAGACGTTTACGTTCTCGATGCACGGCGCGAACAATTATCCGCTGTTCAAGGCACAGTCTACTTTGGATATCGAATTGCCTGACGGCACGGAAGACGATGACTATCTGGAGTGTCTCGCCCGTCAATTGCCGGCCGTGTTCGCACATGATCCGGAGATCGTCTTCTACCTGGCCGGAGCCGATCCTTTTGACGGAGACAAGCTCGGGCGGCTGGCTCTCTCAATCGACGGCCTGCGTGAGCGTGACGCGTATGTGCTGCGTGAATGTTATGCACGCGAGGTGCCCGTGGTGACGGTGATGTCCGGCGGCTACGGCAAAGACATCAACGACACGATCGAGATTCACTGCAACACGGTGCGCAACGTTAAAAAGGTGTTTGAAACTGCTGTTGCAACTCGGCGGCTGGCCTGAACGTAATCCGCAAAGACATGCGACGACTCTTTCGAATTTTCTTTCTAGCGGTGCTGGGGATTGTCGTCGGGGTCGTCGGTTATGAAAGCATCATGTTTGTCCGGGTGTGGATGCTGCGCAGTAGCAATCCCACTTCTACCTCGCTAATCGATACGCGAATCAACGAAGCAGAAGCAAAGGGCCGGCAACCGAAACGGCAACAGTCATGGGTGCCCCTCGACCGGATCTCGCCAAACTTGCAACGCGCAGTGCTTGCCGGTGAAGACACAAACTTCCTCGCGCATCGCGGTTTCGATTACGATGCGATTCAAAAGGCATGGGAACAGGCCCAGCGCGAGACTGCTCGCCAGGCGAAGGCTGAAGGTGAAGACGACGATTGGTTGCCGAGTCTGCCTGAGTTCAAGCGCGGCGGATCAACGATTAGCCAGCAGCTTGCTAAGAACCTCTATCTCTCGTCGCAGCGATCGTTTTTCAGAAAAGGTCAGGAAGCTGCGTTGACCATCATGCTCGAGCGCACCATGACGAAGCGACGCATACTCGAGATTTATTTGAACGTCATCGAGTGGGGGGATGGAATTTATGGGGCTGAAGCCGCGGCCCAGCATTACTTTCACAAACCGGCGTCGAGCTTAACAACCTCGGAAGCGGCTTTTTTATCGGCGATGATTCCGAATCCACGTACCGTCTTCAATCCCCAAACCAACCCTCGTCGCGTAGCTCGACGCCAACGCATCATCCTGCGCGGCATGCCTTACGTAAAACTGCCTTAGCCGCAAAAAGGCACAAAACGCTCAGACAATTGAAAGCAAGCTAATGCGATAGATCTTTCCGGGCTCTGTAGTCGACAGGTGGTTTAAAATTTTAGGGACAAGAGGCTTAAGATCGGCGTAAGTAATGCCCGTCGAAGCGAGAATTAATACCGCGATTTGCAGCGAGCCAATGTTTTGTTGAAAAGGAAGGTTACGATCGACTGTAATCAGGACGTCGTACTTGCCGGCGGCTGCGTGTAATAGTTGTCCGTTTTCCAACCCTCCAAAGCCGGCTTCGACGACGGTTGATACCTCGTGTTCTGCCAAGTCTTTTTTTAGGTCGCGAACAACACACTCGTCAAGCAACAATTTCATGTTTTGCGAGGAGAGATTCTTTCGACAACTCAAGGACTCCCAGCGCTTGTTCGTGAGTTACACTGGGGAACTGTCGTAAGAACTCGGTAAGAGTTTCGCCTTTCTCCAAATACTCGAATAGATGGCCAATCGGAACTCGTGTACCTGCAAACACAGGAACACCACTCATTTTTTGTGGATTGACCTCTATCAATTTCTTGATGTTCATGAGGACCTACAGTCTGAATCGTACCTAATATAGCAGACTGTCGGGCTCGGGCCACACCGCGTGGCTACTTTTTCGGTGACCGGGATTTCGTTGGAGTGATCGTGAAGGAGTTGATGAAGCGTGAGACTTTGTCGTCTTCTTCGAGATAAAAAACCGTGGCGACATACAGTTGGCGGTCGCCGTTGTTGGTCCTCGTGAAGACACGCGCTTTGGCCGGAATCGTGCACGCCTTCAGATCAAACTCGAGACCCGTAAACCCGCCCATGGAAACATCTTTCTCATTCTGCAACTCGCATAGAAAGGTGGGCTGCCCGGGATAGAGCGCGTTAAAAGTAGATCCAAAACCCTTTAGGAAATTCGTCAGGCTGTATTTTATAGCGTCAGCATCTGCCTCGCCGTATGTCGCACCCTTGAGCCACGAAACCACAAAAGCGGAGCGACCGTCGCGGCCTCGGTAAACGTGACCATCGACCACGCGATCGCCACCGGGCATCGGTATCGTGTTCTGGTCCCCTTCTTCCGGCACGAGCACGGAAAAGCTTTCACGCGTCGGTCTCAGCAAGTACCAGTTTCCACCGTCTACAGGCGCGAGAATGCCGTCTGAAGGGTTAAGGCTCTTCGACTCCGGCGGTGGCGCGGCGGCAAGACGCGAAGCGATCAGAGTCAAATTTGTGAGCTCAGGAATCGGCCTGTCTGCCCGAGGTTTGTTAACCGGAGCAACTGCACTTGAAGTCACGACCGGATTTCTTCGCAAAGCAACAGCTTTCACAAACTCCCACGGCGCAATCGGATTCTCCTCTTCCCACAATCCACGACGCTCACTGCGAGCCGCCTGTTCAGACTGCTGGTAGACTTCGCGATCCGTCACACTCAGACGATGCTGGTTGTTCGGATCGACCCATGCGGCGCCGTCGCGAATCATCTGCGCGCCGATATCGGTACCTTCAAGCAACACTCGTCCATTCAAACTGTGGTCGCCGGCAATGCCCGCGTATTCCACCAGCACAGACTTGTCGTAAACAAGATCAGCGAGATGTTTCTTCGCGACGTCTCCAAACGTCTGGTCCATCTCCGGCGCATCGACGCCGAGCAGCTTGATGCGAACGGGTCGATTCAGATTAAAGATGGTGATCACGTCGCCACTGTTTACTTCAATTACTTTCCCATACAGCGATGCTGCCTTGACCTCAGAGGTACACAAAAACGCACAAAGAATCACGAAAGGCAAAACCTGCCTCAGCAATTTCTTTGTGCTTTTTGTGCCTCTAGGCGGCATCAAACCGCGAACTCTTTCGCGAGCTTCAACTCGGCCTTGCGCAACTCGAATCGGGCTCGACCCAGGTTGCCATGTGAATTGAGTGCAAGCACGACAAAGTAATCACGACTCAAAAGTCGCATCACCATTACCGCACTCTCGAGCGAGACGACGAGCTCGCGCAATCCACCGAGACCCGTGTCGTTTCCTGCTCGCTGAGCACTACGCACGAGTGAAGTAAACTCAGCCGCTGCGACGTCGAGGTTCGCATCCACACCGGCTTCGCCGAGCACTTTCTCAACAGCGATGCCATCTGTTCCCATTATCAACGCGCCGAGGCTGCCCTCGGTACGTTCGAGAATGGAGTCAAGCATTTCCTTAAACATGTGGCCCTCCAATTAAGGACGTTGACCGCTCAAACTTCCCGGCCGCGCAGTGTTGGTACCGTTCGGACTGTTCGGCAGCGGAGCACTTAACAACTGCGGCTGAGTTGAAGGAGTAGTGGTTGGTTGCGACTGCGGCTGCTGCAGCTGTGTCGGCGTCGGTGTGTTGCTCGGCGGATTGCCAAGCGGCACTGGCTGCGGAATCGTAATCGAACGTTGACCATTGCTCACGGTTCCCGCAGTCGGCCGGCCCTGAAAATCAGGACGATAAATGTGTGGAGTGATAAAGAAGAGAATTTCGCTGTTCTGTCGTGTCGTCAGTTTTCTCTTGAAGAGATTGCCTAAGACTGGAATCGAAGCGAGTCCGGGAGTGCGCTGTTGAGCTTCGCCTTCGGTGTCGGCAAGAACGCCACCCATCACGGTCGTGCCACCATCCGGAACCAGCACTTCCGACTGCATGCGCTGAGTGTCGATACCGGGAACGCCGGCAACGGCGATACCCGTGTTGAGCGTGTTGTTCTCAATCGTGACGCGCAACACAACGGTACCGGCATCGGTAATCTGCGGAGTGATTGAAAGACGAAGCGGCACGGAGACGAACGTCGTCGTTACTACAGCGGTGCCACTCGCCGCCTGCGTGGTTTGCACAGGGATCTGCGAACCACTCTCAATCTGTGCGGGACGGTTGTTCAAAGCAGTGACGCGCGGAGTCGCAACCGTCTTCGCCTGTCCACGTGATTCGGCCAGCGTGATCAGCGCACTGATCTGCGCAGTGCCGAAGAGTCCCGTCGTCAGACCGATGACGGTGCTTGCCGCGGCCGCAGCGAGATTATTTGTTGGCACAGGCGTGCCGGTTAAACCGCCGAACACACCAAACGGATTTGGTCCAGATCGGGGTTGGCTGTCTCCCGAACCAGATCCAGAACCAGAACCGGAACCCGATCCGGAACCACTGCCACTTCCGCTGCCATCACCCTGAGACGAGTTACTGAACGGAAGAGTAGAGATGTTGCCCAAACCACCGCGACCGAGATTCACGACACCGGCGGAAAGCTGCGCGCCAAGATCGCGACTGAAGTTGCGCTGTGCAATCACGATGCGTGTTTCGATTTCAACCTGCGGCTCGGGCTGGTCCAGGATCGCGACGAGCTGGCGAATCGCGTCGATGTTTTCTTTCACGTCCGTGATGATCAGCGTGTTGCTGCGACCATCGACTTCAATCGAGCCACGCCGCGAAAGTCTTCGAGAAATGATCGGAAGCAAACCCTGGTCGCCACCGCCACCGGTCGCATCGCCACCGGCGCCACCACTAAAACTCAAGTTGGTGGAGCCACCGGAGAACGCACCCGTCGAGCCGGCTGCCTGGGCCAACGTGCCTGAAGCACGCGCGTAATTAAGTCGAATAAATTCGGTAACGAGCGGCGAAGCATCCAGACGCGAGTCGTTGATAACTTTCTGCGTTTCCGCTTCTTTCGCCAGCACGTCCGTCGTCGCCACGCGCAGTATGTTGCCGTTGACTTCAATGCCGAGCCGGTTGGCTTTCAGCACTGCGTCAAGCGCAATGTTCCACGGTACATCCTGAACATTCACGGTCACGGGCACGGCGCTCACTGAAGCGTCGATGACGAAGTTCACGCCATACTGCTCGGTGATGTAGTTAAGGATGTCGCGAATGTCAGCATTGACGACGTTCAGGTTGATCGGCTCACCGATAAAACCCGGTTGTCCGTACTGTCGTCCCTGGTCCGACTGTTTGTCGGTCGCGCGCGACATTCCCACTGGAGGCGTCGGCAGCGGTGTCGCTGACGAGGTCTGCTGAACTGGGTTTTGGTCAACGCTGGTGAGCGCAGGTTCTGTAGCAGCCAGCACACTTGATGCCGGAAGGCATACAAGCAACAGGACGAGCGTGGTCCTCTTGATGGCTGATTCGACTCGAGACTGAGAAAACATCGTTCCCTCCTTAGGGGAATTTCCAAACGTGCCGCCACGCACTACGCTCGATTGCCGGGGCAACTAAAGCGCGCGCCGCACTAACACGGCTACGTTTTGGGTTTGTCAAAAGGCGCTGGTGTTCGCATTGCAAATCCAGCGCTGTCAACGGTCTGGTTGAAACCAAACCAGAAGTGGTTAGGGTTGAGCCGTCGCTACGGACGGATTGGCGGGCGCGGCCATCGAGTTCACCTGCACCGGTTGTCGCAGGGGTTTGTACTCGACTGCTCGTTCGCGACGGCCGTCGGTAAATACTGTCTCGCGACGAAACACGAGACGGTTGTCTTCAATTGCCACCAACTGGCCGTCGTAGAAAGGTTCGCCAGGATAGATGACATAGGAAAGCTTGATTGGTGTTGCTTCGATGATCGCGGCATAGCCTCTCGGCGATCGCGAGATGCCGATAACCTGGATCTCGCTAAGCAACAGTGCGGTCGTCGGTTTGGGCGCTGCCATGCGCGCGTTCATCGCCGCGACTTTCTGCGCTTTGTAATGAGCGATCCGATCCTGAATGGTGGGAATCGTCGCCTGGCCGGCAATTCTCTTAGCCATCGGCGGTGGCGCCTCATACTTTCTGAATGGATCGCGACCGCGGCCAAAACGCTTCGTCCTTGCCGCAGGCTTTTCTGGCTGAGTTTCCTGGCCCACTACGCCGATCGCAAAACCACTCGCGATAAGCAACGAGGCGCTAAGCAGCAAACTTGTAAAGCTGATTCTCGCTGTCTTTTTAACTCGCATCATCATCTTCGCTTTCTTGAGTGAGTCGTCGCTCGCCGATTACTTCGGGGCCGGGGCAGCCGGAGCAGGAACCGCTCCACCTGATGCAGGTTTATTGTTTGGAGCCGGCGTCTGGCTCTGCAAGCGCTCGGAAGAAACGTAGTACGCCGTCAAATCGAAGCGGGCATCGACAGTCTTTGTAAGCGACTGCTTTTCCAGTTGCTTCAGTTCAAAGTTGGTGATCGAAACGATTCGCTGATAGTGAGCGAGCTGTTCGAAGAAAGCTCTGAGACCGGTGAAGCCGCTGACGACGTTGACCTCGATCTTTTTGCCGCTGTAGTTGTCCTGTTGCAGGTCTTCCTTCGGGCTGAATCGCGTCAGCACAAGACCGTTGTTTTTGGCTCGATCCTGAATGCCTTGCAGGACCATCGTCAGCTCACGCTGTTCGGGCAGGAGTGCTTTCAACTCGGCGTACTCTTCTTCGCGTGCTTTGTACGCGGCTTTGAAGTTGTTCAGATTCTGCTGCACGATCGCTGCCTGAGCGTTGCGCGGCCGGAGTTGCGCGATCTCGTCTTCCATCGTCTTGGTTTCCTGGCGAGTGCCGCTGGTCACGAAGTACCAGAAGCCGGCATACATGACGCCGCCGATCGCGAGAAACGCGACCAGTCGCAGGTACCATGGAAGAGCTGGAAGATTGCCTAGTTTCATCTCTTTTTCCTCTAGCAACTAACGTGAATCTCCACGGGGCGAGCCCGTGGCATCTTTATTTCTTCATCGCGACTTCTTGCGTCGGAGCAGGCGCTGGTTGTGATTCCTTCTTCGAAGTCTCGAACTTTGCCCTGACAGTGAAAGCCACAACTTCAGGTTTTATCGCGTTCGGATCGGTCGCCGCGGTGTTCGGCGGTGTTCCTGATGTTTGTGCCGATGGTGTTTTGGCGGCTTCGCGTTGCGTCTCGATGTTGAGATTGCTGAAGAGTCCATTCGAGAACTCGAGACTCTGACCAAACTTCGTCACTGAATATTCATTCGGCGACTCACCCTTGATCGTGATCTCACCGTCTTTGTTCTCGATCGCAGTGAGGTAAAGCCCAGGAACGGCATCAAAGCGAGCTTTGATTTCCTGTAACACTGCGCTCGGACCCTGCTGTGATTCACGCAACTTCTTGATCGCGTCGATGCGAGCCTGAACTTCTTTCGACTTCTTCTCGAGCTCCATCTGTTCTTTCTGAATCGCCAGCATCTGCTGGTTGATGTGCTTCTGATTGTCGAGCTCTTTCTGGGCCGCGGTGCGCGCCATGTTTGAGCTCACATAGTCGTAGCCCATCGCGACCACAGTCAGTCCAAACACCGTCAACGCGAGCAGCAACGTCTGCATGCCACGGCTGGCGACTTTGTCTTCAACCGCAGCGACTCCCTGGGGCCGATCCGTAACTGACTCGAGCAGGTTTACTTTGATCATGCCTCTACTCCTCTCAGCGCGAGACCAACAGCAACTGCCATCTCTGGCACAATCTCGCGCATGTAGTCCGGATCAAACTTCCGCGCATCAACTTCAATCTGGCGGAATGGATCGAACACATCCACCGGAATCTCAAAACGTTGGGCTAAGAAGTCGGGCAAGCCAGGCAGCTTCGATCCGCCACCGGCCAGCAATATCTTCTGAATCGACGCGTCGCCTTGCTGTGCTGTCGCGCGATAGAAGTCGAAGGTCTTCTTGACTTCGAGTGCAAGGATGTCAGAAACAGTCTCGATGATCGGCTGAATCGGTTTCGGTTCGATTCCTTCCGGCAACGCCATGCCACGCTTCACTGCTTCCGCCTGCTCGAAACTTATGCCGAGCTCCTTTTGCAGCAAGCTCGTGTACTGGCTTCCACCAACCGAAGCGTCTCTCGCAAAGATCGAGCGACTGCCATTGAGGATGTTGATATTCATCGTCGCTGCGCCGATGTTCAGCAGCGCAACGATCTCGCCGTGTCGGGGCTGGTAATTGAGTTCGTAACAGTTCTGGAGCGCGAACGCGTCAACGTCGATGATCACCGGCTGTTTGCCGGCGAGCTGAATCGCCTGCTTCACGTTGTTGATCTTGTCGCTCTTGCATGCGGCCATCAGAACGTGTAGCGATTCCGACGACTTGCTTGTCAATTCGTAGTCAAGGTTGACGTCGCCGATGTCGAAAGGAATGTGCTCTTCAGCATGCCAACTGAACGACTCCTGTAACTCCTCGTCGCTCATGTGCGGCAGCACGATGTTCTTAACGATCACTGAGTGACCACTAACTCCGGCTGCAACGCGAGTCGTGCGAATCTGGTGTTCGCTAAAGATGTGTGAGATCACGTTGGAGACATTGTTGAGCTCCATGATCTGACCATCGACCACCGTGTCGGTCTGAAGGTTTTCAAAACCGAGATTGAGGAGCTGTAGGCTTGCTCCCTTTTTCGCCAGCTCAACGGCTTTCACCGCACTCGAGCCGATGTCGAGACCAACGAGGTTCTTTTTTCCAGAGGCTTTTTTGAACATGTTAGTTAGTCCTCACAACAGCGGTCCGCAATCTGTTTTGCTGACGAAGGCGGGCACGCGCTTTTCGCGCTCGCGACGATTGCCGTTTCAACATTTTCGAGGTCAGGGTCTCAATAGTTGGTTTCAAGTTAGCCGTCCGTTTATTTGCAGGATGTTTGGACATGACACTGGGCACAGGCAGGGACCCGGCGGGTGTCAACAGAGAACTGCTGGAGAATTCTGCGGCAGGAATGAAGCTCATTCGGAAACCCAGCCAAGTTGGGACTCACCAACTTCCGTAGGCTTTGCGACCTCCGCTCACGCGAAGTGTGCCTTTGTCGTGCTCCAAAAGATTTCGCGGGACTGACCGCTGTTGAAAACCAGGTGGGCACCCGGCAGACGGCCGGATTGCCGTCAACCTGAGTGAGAGTACCTTACTGGGCCAAACAATGTCAATCGCTATTTTTCTTTGTTTAACTTGAGTTATTGCTTCGGTTACGTGGAGAAATCGCTGCAAATTAGCGATCGATTCTGGAAGGAACACACATAGCCTTCCAGTTTTATCCGAGGAGTTTCAGGTCTTTGACCTTAGCTGTTTTGGCTGGAATTCCGACGACAATGTGATTCGGTTCGACGTTGCGCGTGACGAGTGCGCCGGTGCCAACGAGTGCATTGTCTCCGATGTCCGTGCCCGCCAGAACGGTCGCGTGATAGGTGAGACGAACACCGTTTCCGATCCGCGTGGGAGGTGTGTAGACCTTATGGATGTCGTGGATGTCGTGATTGTGGGAGTAGATGTTTACGTAGTCTGAGATCGAGACATCGTCTCCGATTTCGATGCCGCCTCGATCGTCGAGCAGGACGTGCCGGTGGACGACCACGTTGTTTCCGAAAGAAAGGTTGTAGCCAAACGACCATTCGACGAAGTGCCAGCACTTGAAGTTGGCGCCGACCTTGCGAAAGATCATCGGCGCAAGCATACGGCGAAAGCGATGACCAAGCAGCGCGTTTTGTCCAAGCGGTGAACGATCGAACATCTGCCAGAGCCAGATCATGGGTTTACGTTCGGCGTAAAGTTTCTGATCGATATCTGAGTAGTACTCGGGTTCAGTGGCGATGTTACGTGGATCGAACGAGTGAAATGCGGCGCGCGCGGCGAGGCTGAGGTTTTCGGGGTCCGGTTGCGAAGCGCCGTAGTAAATTTCAAACAGAGTGTCGCGAACGACTTCGTTCGGATCTCTTCGCCCGTCTGTCAGCGACTTTTGTAACTCGGTCAGAAACGCATCGTATTCCTGATTTGCGAGGGCCTGTGCAGACAGTTCGCGATAGGTCATAGGCGGAGTTCCAAGCGCGCAAAATTAACACAAGCCGCAGGAAGGAACAAAAAGCCCGGCAACCATTTGTGCATTTTGGGCCTTTTTATGGCACGATTCGCAGCGATGAAGTTGCTGCGGCCTCTGCTTGCTTTAGTCCTGCTGACAATACTTTTCCTCGGTGTTTGGCTGTGGTGGAGCATGCCGGCGCGCGTGGACATGACCGATTACGCACCAGCCGATTCGATCGTCTACGTTGAATTCAACAACCTCGCCGCTGTCGCGAACGCGATTCAGAACAGCGAAGTGTGGCAAGCGGCCGCACCGATCACGCAAACTAAACCAGCCGTTCAAAACCGGTTCGTCAGTGCTGCCGCCCGCGCCGGCATTGGTCCACTTCCTGCAGTGCTCTTCGCACGTGCACAGATCGCGGTCGTCGTTATTGACTTAAGCACTTCGGAAGAAAACGAGACTCTGAAGGTCCGTCCGGAAGTGGCAATCATTGCCGAGACTCACACCTCTCGCTGGCGCACGAAATCCGCGGCCGTGGAAGCGGTAAAGCACCTCGCAAACTTTGCGTACGGAGCTTCGATGTGCAGCGAACGCACCGCCGACGCTGATTACATTGATTGTTCAGTTGCCGGCGGCGAGCGCAAGATCGTCGGCGCTGTGGACGGCACGCTCGTTGTGATTGGTAATTCGGACAACGCTGTCAGCAGGTGTTTGGAGGTGCGTCGCGGTGTGCGTCCGAGTATTCACACTGATACTGAGCTCGTCAAAGTTCGTGCCAACGTCACGTCAGACAAAACACTCGGCTTCGGTTACATCTCGCCCGCAAACTCCGCGAAGCTCTTCTCGTGGGCCGCGCCGCTGCTGGTGGGCCAGGCGCCGGGAGACGAGCAGTTAGAACAGTTGCTCGCGGTGAGCGCAGGCAAGGTGTTGCGCGGTGTCGCATGGACCGCGAATTCGTCACCAGAGGGGATTGAAGATCGCTTTCTGTTCTCGCTCGAGCCTGGTGTCGTGTCGCGGTTGCAACCGGCGTTTGAAACGGCTGAACGAGACGAGAACTTCTGGAAGCTCGTGCCCGGAGGCTTTGAGTCGCTGACGATCTATCGGAACAAAACACCGGCAGCGGCCTGGAATTCCCTCGACTCGGCAGTTTCATTTAAGCTCGACGCGCTACCTGCGGTGCTCTTTGGCTCATTGCTGCGATCGAGTCTTTCGGTTTACGGGATCGAGAATCCGAAAGAAGTGTTGACGATGCTCAGTCCACCACTATTGACGTTGAAGCCATCGCAGGGCGCTGAGGGATCGATTCTGGTTGCACGTGTGAGTGACGAAGAGAAGCTAAAGCAATCATTGGCCCAGGAAGTTTTTAAAGGTGACAAAGGCGAGATCCTCGACGGGCTTGCGTCCAACCCGGATCCGCAAAAAGAGTTCACGGCTGTGTTTGCGGATGGCTATGTGTTGTTGGGTAAGAGTGAGAATATGCGCGC
>DAIOGT010000079.1:18518-19842 GCA_036745095.1 Pyrinomonadaceae bacterium | reverse complement strand
CGAGCTGGCCGAGGGCACGCAGCTTGTCGGCTCTCGCAGCGCGCTCGCGTTCTTCTTTTTGCTCAGTGATGTCGCGCGCGATGCCCAGCACACCAGTGGTCTGACCTTCGACCACGAGCGGTGAATTGTCTACTCGCGCATATCGCAGTTGTCCGTCACGCGCGAGGTAGCGCATCTCGTAAGTTTGCGGCACGCCTTCCAACGCAGCATCGAGCTTTTCACGCACGAGGTTGCGATCGCCTTCGTAGACCATGCTCAGCAATGGCCGCCCGATAAAGTTACTGCGTTGAAACCCGAGCGCTTTCAACGTCGCGGTGTTGCACCATTTGAAATGACCCTCGGTGTCGACCGCGTAAATCGATTCGCGCGCGCTCTCGAGAATGTTCGTCAACAACGACTGGTGTTCGCGTGCGACGGCCTGAACCTTACGCAACTCCGAAAGGTCGCGCGCGGTGCATACAACCGCGATTGCTTGATTGTTTTCGTCCAACACCGGTTCAACCGAAACCAGCAACGGACGATTCAGCCGGCTCGGAGTGATCTCGATTGTCACACTGCGGCCGGTTTCAAGCGCCATTTCGACTACGCACGTTTCGTTTTCGCTGGTTCGGAGGATGTCGCAACACTGGCGGCCGAGCAGTAATCGCGGGTGAACGGCTTCCATCGTCGCGCCCGCACGATTCACTCGTTTCAACTCACCGGCGCTATCAAAGATGAAGATGCCGTCAGACATCGCATCGAAGGTGGTTTCCCACTCGGTTTTGCCGCGCGCCACCATTTCAAACAGCTCAGCTTGCGCTATACCGATCGCCAGTCGTTCTGCAAGCGCTTCGACGAGAGTCAGTTCATCTTCCGTCCAGAGACGTTTCCGATCAGTTTGATGGATGGAGAGGATGCCGCGAAACTGTCCCTTCACGATGAGCGGGTAACTGATAGCCGAGTGAATGTCGAGTCGTTGTGCTTGCGCGCGAACATAATCGCTCAGCGTGGTTGATGCGTCCTCGTAATTGAGGGCATCGTCGATAATCAGCGGCTCGCTGGAATGAGAGAGTTTTTGCGCAATCGGATCGTCGTAATTGACGTCGTGCTTGATGCTTTTCACACCCTCGGCGAGATATTCATGCTCCAGTGGTCCACGTACTTCCTCACCCTCCAACAGGAACAAATGAACTCGCGACGCCGCAAGCGCCAGGCCCAGCTGAACGGTGGCGGTGCTGAGAACTTCCGGCAGACTCAACGAAGCTCGAATGGCCATCGTCAAACGATTAACGAGAGCTTCACGTGTCGAGGTGGATTCAGCTTTCTGGTAGAGCTCGGCTTGTTT
>DAIOGT010000079.1:0-18418 GCA_036745095.1 Pyrinomonadaceae bacterium | reverse complement strand
CGAGAGCTTCACGTGTCGAGGTGGATTCAGCTTTCTGGTAGAGCTCGGCTTGTTTGATCGCGATTCCCGTCTGGTCCGCCACCGCTTTGGCAAGTGCAATGTCGGATTCGCTCCACTCTCTTTTCTGTCGCGTCGTTGAAAGCGCGAATGCTGCCGGTACATCATCGCCGACACGGATCGCCACGTACATGATCGATTTCACGTTCGCTTTGGAAAGAATATTCTGATAGAGGTCGGCGATGCGTTTGTCGTTTGGTGCGTCCGAAAAAGGCAAAACGCCGGTTTTATCCAGCGTCGTAACCAGCGTTTGCAAATGTTCGAGCGGGAAATCCGATGCGGCTGGTTGAACTCCTCTGACGTGATACTCGGCGACGTTCAACGCACACTTCGCGCGGCCGTCACGCATGAACAAAGAGCAACGATCCACAGCGAGATATGCGCCCAGTTCCCGCACGGCCGTCTGGTAAATCTCATGGCTGTCGAGCGAGCAGCGAATCGCCTGTGAAATGCGGTGCGTCATCGCTTCGCGTTGTGCCTGTTGCGCGAGGAAAGCCTGAGTTTCGCGTACCACTTCTTCAGAATGTTTGCGCTCAGTCAAATCGCGCGCGATTCCCTGGACACCCACGGGTTTTCCATCGCGGAAGATCAACCGTGTGCTGACTTCCAGACGCACACGACGCCCATCCTTCGTGATGATGTCGATCTCATAAACGGTCGATACTTTCTCGCTGGCCTTGTGAGCAATCATTTCGCGCGCGAGATTCAGATACTCGGGCGCGATGACGTCAGCGACGTTCATCCGTACAGTTTCCTCGCGAGAGTAGCCGGTGATGCGTTCGCCGCTGCGATTGAGTGATGTGAAATTGCCTTTGAGATCGTGCGTGTAAATGATGTCGTTGGCGTTTTCGAACAGCTCTCTATAGCGCTCTTCGCTTTCGCGAATCGATGCTTCCGCTCGACGGCTATCGGTTATGTCTGTAGCAACGCCGATCACGCCCAACACGTTGTCGCGTTCGTCGGTGAGTGGTGAGTAACGGACATCAAAAACAAGATCGCCGATGTTGACTGACGACGTAAACGACTCGCCTTTTAGCGCACGTCTGATGTTTTCGCCGACTTGCGGTGTATCAGCATAGACCTCGAAAACTGATTGGCCCACCAGCTCGCCTGACGCGAGCGAAAGGCTTTTCAATCCTTCACCTTCACTCAATGTGAAGGTGCCGTTCTTGTCAGTCGCAAACAGAATCAGCGACGCACTCGCCACGACCGTCCGCAAACGTTTTTCTGCTTTCCTCAGCGCCTCGCGGGCCTGCTTCTTTTCCGTAACATCTCTAAAAACAGAAAGCACGGCGGATTTCCCGTCTGACGTAAAAGGCAAACCGGTGACTTCAACATGTATTTCGGCGCCATCGAGCCGAAGACATTTTTGCTCGACGAGTGGAGTGGGTTTCTGAAAACGCTGAATGTAGTCGATGCGCTCTCTGACGTGATGGCGATAGTCGGGATGTACAACATCGAGGATCGATTTGCCGATAAGATCGTCAGCACTCGACGCTCCCCAAAGTTTCACTGCCGCGGGATTGAGATACGTAAACTTATCTTCCTCGTGAACGACGATGGCATCGGGTGAGAGTTCAACGAGACGGCGATATCGCTCTTCGCTTTCTTTCAACGCTCCCTGGTTGCGATGTCGCTCGACAAGCCGGGCGACCTTCACCAGCAGCTCCTCGTTTCGGAACGGGAGATCGATATAGTCGTCCGCACCTGCGTGCAGGCCCTCAATGCCGGCATCGATCGAGGGTCTCACGCCGCTGATCAAGAGAACGGGAATGAAAGCCGTCCGGAAGTCGTCTTTCAAACGCCGGCAGAGTTCGAGGCCGCCAAGCACGGGCATCACGACGTCGCTGACTACTAAGTCCGGAGCGAAGGAAATCGCCAGATCGAAAGCTTCCGAGCCGTCAGGGGCGGTCGCGATTTGGTAGCCTTCCAATTCGAGCAACTCGCCCAACAGATCGACGATCTTCCGATCGTCATCGACGATCAGGACTCGGCCCCGGTCTGAGGTGTTAATGCTCATTCAATCTGTATCCGGCGGTTTTGAGTAGAAAATCGCGGGAGGGAGTACTGCTGGCCGAGGCAGTATAACAATTTTAGCCGCCGATTACACGGCTTAAACCGGGGAATGGTCTAAAAAATCCGTGCAATCTGTGGCTGATTTACCGGTCGTTAGAGCGTTTTCGGGTCGCTGGTTCCGTCGCGCCGGTTTTGGCGAAATATCCCGCGCGATAGTTGAGGTTGAGGTTTTGCTGCTTTAGCGCTGGGTTTATAACCTGGATCTCGATCTTGCGGTATGAGCCATCTCGGGCCTTATTGGTCGGCGAATACGCCACCAGATACTGCTCGCGCAGGTCACGCTGAATCTGCGTAAAGGCGTCGTTAAGGTCGCGTTCGTGCTTCGGAAAATAGGCACGGCCGCCCGTCTGCTCAGCAATCTTTCGCAGCGCGCCTTCATTGACGTTGAACGAGTAGCGGTCGCCGATGCCGATGGTGTAGACGAGCGCGTCCGCTTTTTGCGCGCGTTCGATCGCCTCCTGCATCTTCATGCGACTGCTCGTGTCCTCGCCATCGGTAAGCAGGATGATGGCACGGCGCGTGTGTTCCGCGGACGTGCTAATCAATTCTTCGGCAGTGGCCCAAACGGCGTCCCAGATCGCGGTAGAGCCGGCAAGGCTCTGGTTGGTGCCGGAAATCGGAGGCGTGCCATTCACGACCACGCCGCCGCCGATGTAACCAGACGGTGGAATAAACTCAACGCGGTCAATCGCTCGCCTGAGTCGTTCAATGCTACCGGTGAAGCCTTGCTCCAGCGTCGTCTCACCCGTGAACGAAACAACGGCGGCCTCGTCCTTGTTCGGCCGGAGCACGTTTTCCAGGAACGCGCGAGCGGCAATCTTTTCGTCGGGCAGCGTGCGTTCTTCTGAGGCACTCGTGTCGATCAGGATCGCGAGTGAGAGTGGCAGATCGATGTTTTGCTGAAACGTGAAGACATCCTGTGGTTGACCGTCTTCCAGTACGCGAATATCTTCGGCCTTCAAGTCGCTGATGAAGCGTTTGTTCTTATCAGCAGCGGTAAAGAAGATATTCGTCAGGTTCGTTTCGACTTTGATTACCTCGTCAGAGTCCTGCGGTACCTCTTCACGGTTTCGCGGAGTCGGCGATGGTGATGCCGACGCGGTTGCGCCCTGCGCGCCGGTCGGGTTTTTTGCCGACAAAGTGCGGTTTGCGATCCCTCCGCACAAGAGCAGAAAAACCAGAACGAGCAACACAAACGGGCGACTGACTTCGCGATATTGCATCTTTACTTCCAAACTCCTTACTGCGTTACGCTATCGGCGATTGCTTTGTACCCGCGCTTGGTTCTGACTTTCAGATCATTGTGTCCGTTTGAAAGCTTCACGTCGATCTTCCTAAACGTGCCGTCGTATTCCTTGTTGGTCGGATTGTAAGTGACCAGATACTGCGCGCGTAGTTCTTTTGAAATCCTGGTGAACGATCGCTCGAGCGAAAGCATGTCGCCGGTGAAGAAGGCGGTGCCTCCCGTTTCTTCCGCGAGCGTTTGCAGGTCTTTGTCTTTCTTGTCGGCAACTTGTCCAGCTTCGACGCCTGGCACAGTCGAGAGGAAGCCGGCTTTCGTAGAAATCGCGAAGATTGTGGTTTCAGTCCGTTGTGCGATATCGATCGCGTCGCGGATGCTTGCACGACTGTAGGTGTCTTCACCGTCCGAAACGATCAGCAACACGCGACGACCCGGAACTGAGCGCATCTTCTCGTCACAGAACTGCCAGATTGCATCGAATAGCGCTGTCTGCTTTCCCATCTTCTTAACGCTATACACAGCCTTGTCGAGAAGATCGAGTTTGTCAGTGAAGTCCTGCAACAAGTTGATTTCGTCGTCGAAAGTTCCGAAGAGCACGCGGTCCTTGCGTGGCTTCACCACTGTCTGGATAAAATTCATCGCCGACTCTTGCTGAAACTTCAACTTGCCGGCGGTCGACGGCGACGTATCCATCAACACTGCGATGTAAAGGGGTGTCGTTTGCGAGAGATCGTCCGAGAACGTCTCGATCGTCTGCGGCACTTTGTCTTCAAGGATGACGAAGTCGTTTTTCGTCAGGCCGGGCACAAACTGACCTTTCTTGTCTGTCACCGTGATCGGCAATCGCACACGGCGAATCGCGATCGTGACCGTGCCCTGCCGATCCTCCGGAAGCGGTGTGGGCGACGGCTTCGGCTTCTGCGCAGCGACGGACAGCGCGGCGGCTGAAAGAATGACAGCCACCGACAAGTATTTGACTAAAAATGATGTTACGCGTGCTGACATTGCTAATTGGATTAAAGTTCGGGAGCTGACCGCAGTCCGCTGGGTACGGCGGTTCGATGCGTTCGACCCCGAACTTGTTGCCCTTTCTGGAGATTGCGAGCTAAGGATATGACACAAACAAGGCCCTTACGCAAAGCGCGAACCGGTAAAGATGTTACAATGCGCGCGAACCGTTTCTCGGCCCAACTTAGTCGCGCAAGCATTCACCTTCATGCCCGACCGCGCTAACAGCTCAGATTCCGCAGATAATAATTCACTCCCTGAGTACATCGCCCATTATCGCATCTTACGCAGACTGGGCAAGGGTGGCATGGGTGAGGTCTTCCTCGGGGAAGACACAAAGCAACACGGCCGCAAAGTCGCTCTCAAGGTGTTGCCGCACGAGCTGACGACGTCAGAAAGCCGGCTGCGTCGATTTAAACAGGAAGCACGCGCAATCCTCGCGCTCAATCATCCAAACATTCTCACCGTCTTCGAGATCGGCGAAGCCGACGGCAGCTATTACATCGCGACTGAATACATCGAAGGTGAAACACTGCGTCACTGTCTGTGGCGTGGTCCATTAAAGCTGGATGAAACACTGGGCATCGGTATCCAGATCGCAATGGCGCTTGAAGCTGCACATGCCGCGGGCATCGTGCATCGCGACGTCAAACCTGAAAACATCATGTTGCGGCAGGACAGGTTTGTTCGCGATCGCTTCGTGAAGGTGCTTGATTTCGGGCTCGCGAAACTAACGGATCGCGATACGGCAATCAATGACCCGGAAGCCGTCACTATACCGATCACTGAAACGAGTCCCGGCGCCATCATGGGCACCAGCGGTTACATGTCGCCGGAGCAGGCTCTGGGTGAAAACATCGACGAACGGTCAGACGTTTTCAGCCTCGGTGTGGTCCTTTATGAAATGATTGCCGGACAGCCACCGTTCCAGGGAAAGACTGACAGTCACACGCGCGTTTCCATTATCGATCACGAGCACGTTCCGCTCGCGCACCACGTTTCAAACGTGCCACGGCAGCTCGACCGAATTGTGACGAAAGCGCTCGCGAAGGATCGATATAAACGCTATCAGACAATCACCGATCTGAAGCTCGATCTCGAACAGCTTAGAGACGAGCTTCACCGCTCGGAAAGTCCGGAGTTGACGAGGCATTCAACTCGCGAAACGCAAACGGATTTTCTTTCATCGATTCCAACCGTGATCAGGTCACAGGTCGAAACCGTCACCGATCGCACGACGGCGCCGAGCAGCGCGCCTGCTGAAGTAAACGCAAAACGCTCACGCTGGTTTGCGTATGGCCTTGCGGGTCTTTTTGCCATCCTCGTCATCGCGGGCGCCGTGTTTTTCTTTGCCAAATCGCCGCCGACAATCAACTCCGTGGCCATTCTTCCTTTTGTGAACGACAGTAAAGATCCGAATGCTGAGTATTTGTCAGACGGTTTAACCGAAAGCATCATCAACAGCCTTTCGCAACTGCCGAACCTGAAAGTGATGTCGCGCAATGCGGCGTTTCGTTTCAAACGGTCAAATCTCGATCCGCTCGATGCTGGTCGCACTCTAAATGTTGGCGCGGTATTGACCGGCCGCCTCGTCAAACTCGACGACAATCTCGTGATCAAGACGGAGCTGATCAAAGTCGAAGACGGATCGCAGCTTTGGGGCGCGGAGTATAAGACCAGTCTTGCCGATATCTTTTCGGTGCAGGATGAAGTGTCGAAGAAGATCTCGCAGAGTTTGCGTTTGCGACTGTCCGGCGAAGACGAAGAAAAGCTCGCGAAGCGTTACACGAACGACGCTGAGGCGTACCAGCTTTATCTCAAGGGTCGATATTTCTGGAACAAGCGCAACGAGGAAGGCTTCCGTAACGGTATCGACTACTTCCGACGCGCCGAAGAGAAGGACCCGACGTTCGCGCTTGCATTCTCCGGGCTCGCCGATTCTTACGCGCTGCTTTGTGACATCGGCGTTGTCAGCCCAATGGACGCGATGCCGAAGGCGAAGGCCGCGGCGGAGAAGGCTGTCAATGCCGATCCGACGTTGGCCGAAGCTTACACGTCGCGCGCGTTTGTCCGACTCGCTTACGACTGGGATTGGCTTGGCGCGCAAAGTGATTTTCAGCAGGCGCTGGGGTTGAATCCGAAGTACCCAACGGCGCATCAGTGGTACGCGTCGTATCTCATGCAGATGGGGAAGTTCAGTTTGGCGAAAGCGGAGATCGAGGAAGCTCACAAGCTCGATCCGTTGTCGCCGATCATCAGCGCCAACAGCGGACTCTATTCTTACTACGAGCACCACTACGACGACGCGCTCGCGAAATACAAAACGACGTTGCAGAGTGATCCTGATTTCTGGGTGGCGCGGCATTATCTCGCGCTTGCTTACGTGCAAAAGGGAATGCACGACCAGGCGATTGCCGAGCTCCGGAAGTTGATCAAGGCGCCGGCGAGCGGTGCGATTCCGGATCAGGTTGTCGAGGCTGAGTCGGAGGCGTCGGCGTCGCTGGGGTTTGCCTACGGCATGGCGGGCAAAGCCGGAGAGGCGCGGGCAATACTGAATCAGCTCGACTCGTTGTCGAAGCGCCGGTACGTTTCTCCCCTTTACTTCGCGATCGTTTATGCGGGGTTGAAGGATAACGACAAGGCGATCGAGTATCTGAACAAAGCTTTCGACGCGCGTCATCCCGGACTTGTGCTGATCCGGATCGAACCGATGTTTGATGGACTTCGCAGTGACGAGCGGTTCAAAGCGTTAATTAAACGTTTTGAACCAATCCCTTAAGAATCCGCGTTTATCTGCGTCAACAAGTCTTCCAGTGCCGGCGGCAGCGGAGATTCAAACTTAACAAACTCGCCAGTCTGCGGATGCGTGAATCCGAGTTTCTCAGCGTGCAGAAAGTGCCGGTTGAGACTGCGAATGCGCGCCCGGAGACGCGGATCCTGGATCGTGTTATCGCGCCCGCCTCCATACGTCTCATCACCGACCACCGGATGTTTCATCCACGCGAGATGCACGCGAATCTGATGCGTCCTTCCGGTTTTTAACTCAACATCAAGGAGCGTGAATCGATCAAACGCGCGTCGCACGCGATAGAGTGTCAAAGCATTCCGCCCGCCGCGTACGACCGCCATCCGCGTCCTGTTTGAACGATCGCGCGCGAGCGGTTGATCGATCTTGCCTGAGTTCGACTGCACGCGACCGTGCACGAGTGCGACGTAAGACTTGTAAACACTTCGATCGCGAAACTGATCGGAGAGGTTTTCCAGTGCGTTCTCAGTCTTGGCGACGACCATTAGCCCCGAAGTATCTTTATCGAGGCGGTGGACAATTCCCGGCCGCACCGTCGTTCCCGGTAATTTCTGAAAGTGATACACGAGCGCATTCGCAAGCGTGCCCGATGGCGTACCGCCGCCCGGATGGACCACGAGACCAGCGGGTTTGTTTACAACCACCAGCGTCTCATCTTCGTAAACAATCTCGATCGGAATATTTTCAGGCGCGAAGACATCCACCGGAGGCGCGACGAGCTCTACTTCGATCTCATCGGCATCACGCAGTTTGTAAGAAGGCTTTGCGACTTTGCCGTTTACCAGAACGTCTTCGTTGTCGATCAGACGTTGCAAACGCGCACGGCTCCAGCCCTCGACTTGTGAGGCGAGATACGTGTCTAAACGAGTTCCAGCCTGATCCGCTTCAATCGTAAACGTGAGATCGACATCAGCCATTGCGGCGTTCGAAATCTTTCATGAACGACACGAGCGCTTCTACCCCCGCGCGCGGAAACGCGTTGTAGATCGACGCTCGAATTCCGCCGACCGAGCGGTGTCCTTTCAAGCCATCGAGTGCCTGCGCGGTCGCTTCCGAAACGAACTTCTTGTCGAGCTCTTCGGAAGGCAAACGGAACGTGACATTCATCGTCGAACGGCAATCGACATCCGCGTGGCCGCGATAGAAATCGGTCGCGTCAATCGCATCGTAAAGCAGGCGCGCCTTTTCCTCGTTCTGCCGCTCCATTCCGGCAAGGCCGCCCTGCTCCTGTAGCCATTTGCAAACGAGGCCCATGATGTAAATGCCCCAGGTGTTTGGCGTGTTGTAGAGCGACTTGTTTTCGACGTGAACGCGATAGTCCAGCATCGTCGGAAGGTTCTCCGGTAGACGTTGCAGCAGATCCTCGCGAAGGATCACGAGCGTCACACCGCTTGGTCCCATGTTCTTCTGCGCACCCGCGTAGATGATTCCGTATTTATTGACATCGATTTCGCGCGAAAGAATGTCAGACGACGCATCCGCGACGATTGGCACATCGCCGGTTTCAGGCTCGCGTTTCCACTGCACGCCTTCAATGGTTTCATTGCTGGTGATGTGAACGTAAGCCGCATGTGGACTCAAACTGATCTCGTCGCCAGACGGCACACGCGTGAAACCTCCGTCAGCCATCGTGGCGGCAACATTCACGGCGCCGACTTTTTTCGCTTCTTTGAGCGCCTTCTTACCCCAGCTTCCTGTCAGGACGTAATCGGCGATGCCATCCGCGCGCAAAAAATTCATGGGCACCATTGAAAACTGCAAACTCGCGCCGCCCTGGAGGAAAAGGATGTGATAGTTGTTCGGGATTTTCAGGAGGTCGCGCAGGCTCGCTTCGGTGCGGCCGATGATCTCGTCAAACGTTTTCGAACGGTGACTGATCTCCATCACCGACATGCCCACACCCGGCAGGCTGACCATGTCGCGTTGAGCTTCTTCTAAAACGGGCACCGGCAAGACCGCCGGGCCAGCGCTGAAATTAAAAATTCTTTCCGTCATATTGATTATTCCTCTTCAAATCTCGATCGCAAAGCCCTGGCCGCCACCTTCGTCACCACTGAACGTGGCACGAACCGTTCGGCTTCAATCGTAAACCAGTTGGTCCAACCGGAAATCACCGTGATCTTTTGGCGCGCCAGCCCGCGCAATGCAGCGTCCACGACTTCCTCGGGAGTCTGGATCGTACGCATCGGCGGCTGATCCATTCCCGACGCATCGAAGAAGTTTGTTTCCGTAACGCCCGGGCACAATGCCATGACGTGTACTCCGTGTGAGCGGTTCTCTTCAGCAAGTGCTTCCGAAAACGAGAGCACAAAAGCCTTTGTTGCGGCGTACGTCGCCATGTACGGAACGGCCTGGAAGGCAGCGGTCGATGCCACGTTGATGATGGTTCCGCGCTTGCGATCACGCATTGGTCCAAGAAAACGGCGTGTCACATCAACCACCGCGCGCACGTTCAATTGAATCATTTCGAGCTCGCGATCAAGATCGAGTTTGGCGAAGTCGCCCATCGAGCCGTAACCCGCGTTGTTGATAAGCATCTCGATCTCGAGGTCACGTTTCTTAGTCTCTTCAAAAAGCTGTGCCGCAGCTTCGGGTTGTTGCAGGTCGAGTGCGACATACTGTGCGCGAATGCTGGTCAATCGTCCGAGCTCATTGCACAGCGCGATGAGCTTGTCTTCGGAACGTGCGACCAGCAGGACGTTTCTTCCGCGTGCCGAGAGTTTTCTGGCAAAGGCCGCGCCGATTCCAGACGATGCTCCGGTGATGAGGGTGGTGTTCATTTCAACTCGAGCAAATCGAGCTCGATAATATCCGCGTTGCTTGCCTGAAGCTTGTTGAGGGTTTCTTTTGTCGGCGCATTGTCCAGGTTGATGCGGGCCACCGCTGCTGCCGCGCCATCGAAAACGATGTTCTCCATCTCCTGAACGTTGATCTGCTCCGCTTTGATCGCCTCGAGCACACCAGCGAGCACGCCCGGCCGATCGCGATGACGGACAACGAGACGATGCGTTGCAGGAGTTTGCCTCGCGAGGTTCACAACATTCGGAACCTTGCCGGTCTCTTTAAACTCCTTCACGATGCGAACAGTTTCGGCGGCAATCGCTTCCTGCGCCTGGTCCGTTGAAGCGCCGATATGATGTGTGCCGTAGAGTCCTTCTTCTTTTACGATCTCATCCTGAAACTCACCGGCGCCGCTCGTTGGCTCAGCAGCATAAACATCCAGACCGGCGCGCACGCCGCGATCTTTCATTGCTGCGACGAGCGCCTCCTGATCGACAACTTCACCGCGCGCTGTGTTGATGAAGTAGGCGCCTTCACGCATCGCATTGAAAAAATCCGAGCTGAGAAATTTTTTCGTTTCCGAATTCAATGCGAGATGCACGCTCACAATATCGGCCGCAGTCGCAACTTCGCGCGGTGATGCTTTCAACTCCACGCCTAACAACGCCGCACGTTCCGCCGTCAAACTCCGGCTCCACGCAACCACCGGCATGCCAAACGCGCGTGCGCGCGGAATCATCTCCTGACCGATCTTGCCGACGCCAATCAATCCCAGCGTGCGACCGAAGAGGCCGCGTGCTTTAGAAAACTCTTTCTTGTTCCATTCGCCGCGTCTCAACGTGACGACGTTGTCAGCGATACGGCGATCGAGTGCGAGGATAAGTGCAAACGCGAGCTCGGCAACTGCGATCGAGTTTTTCCCGGGACAGTTCGAAACATAAATGCCGCGTTTCGAAGCAGCGGAGACGTCAATCGTGTTGTACCCGGCGCCGGCGCGCACCACTAACTTCACCGGGCCCGCGTCGAGCATCGGCTCGGTGACTTTTGTTCCTCTCACCACCAGGACGTCCGGCGCTTCCTTCCGAATCGCATCGACAAGCGCGTCGTCTTTCAAATCCGGTTGATAAGAGATCTCGCAACCCAGCGACTGCAAACCGTCGCGGCCTGACTGTTCGAATTTATCTGCAATTAGCACTCGCATAATTAAATCGTGTGTATCAACAAACCATCGCGCAGCTTCGGCTCAAACCACGTCGATTTCGGGGGCATGATTTCATTCGCATCAGAAACCATTAATAGCTCTTCGACTGTCGTCGGAAATAGTGAAAACGCGACCGCCGCTTTCCCTTCGTTCACGAGTCGTTCGAGCTCTTTTGTTCCGCGCAAACCACCGATGAAATCCACTCGCTTGTCGGTGCGAATGTCTTTGATGCCGAGGATCGGATCGAGAAGTCGGTCCTGAAGAATACTCACGTCGAGCATCGCTACGTTTCCGGTTGGCAGCGTGGCTGCTGGCGAAAGCTGCAAACCGTACCAGTTGCCACCCAGAAACATGCTCCAGTGTCCGCGTCTTGGCGGTTCGGCGCTCGCATTTTCAGTGACTGTGAACTGTGCTCTTATCGCATCGAGGAATTCTTCCGGCGTAGAACCGTTAAGGTCGTGAACGGTGCGATTGTATGCAAGTATCCGCACTTGCGTATCGGGAAAGATCACGGTGAGAAAATAGTTGTAATCCTCCTGGCCCGTGTGCGCGAAGCTTTGTTGCTTTAGCTCGGCGCGCGCACGGCTCGCACTCGCCGCACGATGATGGCCGTCGGCGATGTAAAGCAGTGGCACCGATTCAAAACTTTTCACGAGCGACTGAGTATCACTCAAACGCCAGATCGTGTGACGAACGCCGTCCGGAGCAGTGAGATCAAACAACGGCTCAGCGCTGATAGCTGCTGAGACTTGTTCGTCGATCTCAGGATGCGCTCTGTAGGTGAGAAAAACCGGTCCGGTTTGCGCGCTCAGCATGAGCATGTGACGCGTGCGATCGTCTTCCTTGTCGCGGCGTGTTCGTTCGTGTTTGCGAATGACGCCGCTGTCGTATTCGTCGATCGACGAGCAGGCAACGACGCCGATCTGTTCGTGATCGCCCATAATCAAACGATAGAGGTAGAGGCTTGGCTCAGTCTCTTTCTCGAGCGGAGCAGTCGCGATCAGCTTTTCAAAGTTTTCAACTGCCTTTCGATAAACGGCGTCGCTGTAAAGGTCGGTTCCCGCCGGCAGATCGATTTCCGGCCGTGACACGTGAAGGAAGCTGAGCGGATTCCCCTCGGCGAGCGCACGCGCCTCCTCGGTATTGACGACGTCGTAGGGCACGCTCGCGACTTGTTGCGCGCGGTCAGGTTGCGGACGCAAAGCACGAAAGGGACGAATAACCGCCACGGATCCTCCTGGTGATGAAAGCACACTCGATACTGCGTGTGAGCGGTGCTTTCGTTTGCATGAATTAAAGGCTTATTTGCCCGTAAGACTAGCCGTTTAGGTGCGAAAACTCAAACTAAGCTAGAATCAGCCAGTCGCGGTGATGAACAAAATCACGAAAACACGTCGTCTTTTATCCGGGATGATGCGCAAGTTTGCGACGCAGCCCGATGAAGCGTGGTTGTTGCTGCGAATGGCGTGGTGGGTGACAGTTCTTTCGGTGACGGCGCGATGTTCGTCACTACCTCGCGCGCTCCAGATCGTGGCCGGCAAAAAGAACAACGCACGACAAGCGGCAGGAGCGATGAGTCAGGAAGAGCTGGCGCGCGCGATCGATCTGCTTCTGTCGGCCGACTTCCTGGTGTTCAAGCCGATTTGTTGGAAGCGTGCGGCTGTCTTGCACCGTTACCTCTCTCGTAACGGCACAGCGACACGAATCATCTTTGGAGTGCGCGGCGAAAACGGCGGCAAGGTCGACGGACACGCGTGGCTCGAAGCAAACGGTCAACCGATTCTCGAGACTTCGCCGCCCGATTATGTTGTGACCTACAGTTTTCCTTAAAAAAATTTAGCCGCAGATCGACGACGATCTGCGGCTAAAAAAATTCTTGACGAGCGCGTTAAGGTAGAGCTTCGATGTTGAAATAGAACTTGAAGCTTCCCGTTTGTTGAATTCCTAACAGGAACCTGACATCGAGACTGGCCCCATTCGCCAACGGCGTCGCCAGCGTTACAGTCCCACCAGACATCGACGAATTGAATCCGCCGCCGTTCGGCTGTGATGGAGGCTGTTCGAGCGTCGTGCCCTGAACGGTCACGTTGCTGGTACCGCTTCCGCACGGTGGACGGTCAACTGTCACTACAACGGCCGTGGAAGTGCGCGGACGCAAATCGGCAATGCCGCTTGGCGCTGGGAACGTTGTTAGATCAATCACACGAAAACGCAAGCGCGTAACATTTCCTCCGGTGTTGTTCGTGATGGTCCGTCGAATGTCCAACGTCCCGAAGGTGGAGTTGTTTGCAGGATCCGAAGTGAAGTCGCGCACGCGATTCGGTGGTGACGCTCCACCAACACAAATATCGAGGAAGTTTGCAGCAAACGATGCGTTACGCTGAATCGGCGAGCTGAGGTTCTGAGGTCCGGGCGCGCCCAGGCGCTGACCAGCTCCAGCAGACGTGCCGTTTGTATCGACGAAGATGAAATCAGCGGCGTTGTTATTCGTGTCCTTCGGGGTACTTATCGTACAAACCCCGAAAGTGGTAATCGAACCTGATTTACCGCAATCGTCTCGATAAAACGAGTAATCGATCGAGAACGGCGTTAGCGTCGGATACCCTGTCCCCTCCTTGTAGAGCGTATTCGCTTCTGATGTCGAGCCGACTGCGTCCATCCGGTTTGCGAGTACGAAGTTGGCTCCGATACTGGTATTGAAGATCGCGATACCAGCATTGTCAGGAATGTCAGTCGTATACGTCGCATCGCCAGTTGCAGTGGTTCCATTGCCAGCCGGATAAGAAGCGAGGCTATAGCCAACGCTGTTCACACAGAGGTAATGGCCCCGATTGGGAATTACCGTGCCGTTTGGAATAACGCAACGGGCAACGCCGTTTGAAGCCGCCACGGCATAACCGGTACCGCCACCCGTGACGGTATGGTCGGCTCCACTGTTGTTGTAGATTTCAATAAACTCGTCATTCGCGCCATTTGGACCACGCACGCGAAATTCAGAAATAATCAACTGTCCTGCAGCCACTTGCGCGAGTCCGAGTATCATTGTTACGAGACCAGCGCAAATAACGGAAACCCGGAAAGACTTAGACATGCCTGTTAATCTCCTTTAAAGGTGGGCCCACGATTCAATGTGGTGCGTCAGAAACCGTACCACGCTTTTTTGAACAGAGTCAACGAAATTTAAAAACGTAAAAGCTCGAAGGGCGTTAGCCAAATTCATTGCAAGGCTTTGTTTATGGTTTGTTATTCGATGAGAGACCCTGGCGGCGATCCCAGTCAACGAAAATGAGATACATCGCGAGTTGGTGCGGAAAGAAAATGTTCATCAGAAACAGCGTGGAGATGTGAAAAACAATACCCATTCCGAGTATCCACCAACGCAAACGACGGAAGAACACCGCAAGGGGAAACAGCAACTCCCAGATGAGCACAAGGGCGACAGCAAATGGCAAATATTGCCGCACCTCTGGTAACCAGAATGCGAGGCGGTAAGCGGTGTCGTGCAGGTTATCGAGTGAATGATAGATCGCGAGTGCCGGCAGATTGTCGGGGCTTAGGTACCTCAGTCCCGCAACGCGAAGCTTGATTAACGCAGAGCTGAAGTAGACCCACGCGAGCAACAACTGCATCAGCAGGATCGGATATGCATACGCAAATGCAGGCCGGTCCTTTTTCGTTCTCGCGAGCAGGCTGTCGATTGAGAATGCGTCGCCGCAGGGTGTGAACGCGAGCACCGCGAGGAAGTAAACGGCAATCATCTCGTCGTGATTGAAGTGCCCGAAGCTACGCACGAGACCCTGGTAAAAAACCACGAGCAACAGCGAAGTCTTTGTCGAGATGAAAGTGAGAATCCCGGCGGTGCTCAACAACAGCGACATGACCATCAGCGATTTTAGAGTCAGTATTCCTGTGGACGTTTGGAGCTGGTCGTAAAAGCTCCAAGGCAAGAGCTTCATCACACCTGTGGGACGAAGAATGGTGGGTGGCAGCGAACCGAGCGCGGAGAAAGATGTGATTAAGGTCGAAAAAAGAAAAACGCCGTGCACGAAGAAACGCACGACGCCCAGCGCAAAAGGACTCGCGGGAACGACGCGATTTACAATTCCTTGCGCCACGATTCTATGAACTTGTCGTAGTCAGAATAGCGACCGCTCTCCCAGCGATACATGTCCAGCCGCATCGCCTTGAGACGCTTGGGCGACGATACCGCCTCGCGTTTGTTGTAGAGATTGCCCCACACCTGGAGCAGATCCGGGATACGGGCGCCGGGTGGAAGTTTTTCGATGCCGCCGTAACTGCGCAGCATCTCTTCATTCTGCGGGTGAATCGATTTCAAGGCGAAACTCTGATTGCCGATCGTGGCATTGACCATGGTCCATGTGCGGCTGTAGAGCGCGTCGGTCAGCTCAATGGGCGCTATGTTGATGACTTCGCCGGAAACGGTTTCGCCGCGCAGGATGCAGTAGCTGCGGCCACGCTCGAGATCTCCGCCTGCCATCATCACGTTCCAAGCGGCGATCGGATACAAATTGCGCACTGACAGGAACGCCCAGAACAGTGGCAGAAAGATTGCCGCCGTGAGAATGGCGTACTTAACGATAAGACGCCGTTCGCCGGGCTTACTGTGTACTAAGAAGTTTGTAAGTTTGGAAGTTATCGACAATTTGCTGCACGCTTGATGTGGCTTTGTCAGTCGTGACTTCGTAGCTGGAAGTAATATCGACGACGATTTCGCTCATGGTCTTGCCTTTTTCGAGGCCTTTCCAGACCACCATAGCCGTCTCGTTCAGTTGATAATATTTTTTCGTGTTGAGATCTACGAGTATTCCTTCGCCACCGTCAAAGTCGGTGGCGACTACGTGTTTGCCTGGCTTTAGATCGTTCATGGTCATTTCACGGTTTCAAGTTTGCTCGCCTCTTTTCCAGCAGGCGATACGGCTCGCCGGCCCATCGCTCGCTCATTTCGCGAACGAGATCGGAAGCAAGTTTCTGTTTTGTGTCCGCATCAGCAACAAACGCACGCGTTCCCGAAGCTTCTTTTGAGTAAACGCCGCTCGTGCGGCCGATTTTCTCCAGCTCCTCGGCCGAGACACTGACGTTGAAGAAATTCAGTACGCCGGCGATTTCAGGTACAGACAGTTGCTGGTAATTAAGCAACCTGCTGTTGTCGTTCGCAAGATTATACGCGGTT
Organism: Pyrinomonadaceae bacterium; assembly: GCA_036745095.1. Taxonomy (GTDB): domain Bacteria; phylum Acidobacteriota; class Blastocatellia; order Pyrinomonadales; family Pyrinomonadaceae; genus PSRF01. Next base: position 2,055 of record DAIOGT010000079.1, on the reverse strand, counting down.
GTGTAAAGGCTTCCGATAGTGCGCGCACACAATTCTTCGAGGCTCATCGCGGTGAGCGCAGCCGGTGAGCCGCCGGTGATCGACGCCAGGACGCGACGATCGTCATCGACGAGCCATGGAGGCACGTCTCGAATATTCGAGACGATTGTTTCGATCGGATCTCTGTAGAGAAAAACCCACGGAACATTCGGCCAGATGCGCTTGATCCGTTCGAGCTGTGCGAAGCTGCAACACGCAAACTTAATGAAGAGGTGTTGTTCGGTTCCGGTTCGACGTTGCGCGAGTGCATGAACGACGCCACGGAGCAAGACTGAATAGAGCGACTCTTTGATTGGGTTGTCGCTGTCAGTGATGAAGCGCGCGATGAGTTTGTCGATCGCGTTTGCTTCTGAAAGTACGATCGAGTTTGGGATTGAGCGACAGGCATTAGCGACGAGCGTTGAGCCGCACCGCGACGAGTGAAAGATGAATCCCGTTGGAGGAACGCTGTCGACCTGTTTTTCCAGTTGCAGTAGGACTTCGAATTCAGTGAACAGCTCACGGCGATTATCAGCTTTTGCGCGCTCGACTGTTTGTTGAAAGAACGGTTCGGATAGACTCACGCCGCCCATCTCCATCCAACATAATCCCGGCCGTCCCTCGACAACGACCGCATCAACCGGCATCCAGCCTTTCAGATCTGGAGTCATCCGTGCCACGGGATTTTGCCAAGGCTTTGGAGGCAGAACATACACGGTGAGCCGGTGTAGACGTCCGGCGCTAATGACGTTGCGCGGAAGGCGGCGAGTGCGTCTTTTCTCTTTTGCAGTTGGGCCGCGGCCAGCGCCTTAAACTTCTCATAGGCAGAAGCAAACGACTCAACATTCAGGTCCGCAACCACATCGCGTTCCTCAACCGCACCCCGAAAACCCGACAGATTACAGCACAGCGAGAGGCGTCCCCGATAATCAACGTTCATGCTGACACCAGCGAGGGGCGCACACGGCGGGCGCGTATCGTCAACATTGTAGTAACCAACATCGATCCCGATCTTCATCCTGAAGATGCGAGCGAGTATCGCGATCTCCTGTTCCACCACGCGCTGCTCGTCAAGACTCAACGCCGAATCGCCGACAACAGCATCTGAAGTCGGCATCACGTGCACGAAGTTCAAGGAAGCGGCGCCCATTCGCGCGGCGAAGATCGCGACCTGCTCGAGCTGGTCCACCAGATCGCGCCGGACGACGATCTTTATCCCGAACGGCAGTTGCGACATATAACAACGAGAAAAAGCCCGGATTAAACGATCGAACGAACCCTTCCCCCGCCAGCGATCGTGATCTTCACGCGTCACGCCATCAACGCTAAACGCCACATGCGAAACGGCGGTGCGGTTCGCCTGAAGCGCCGGCCACACTCGCTCGAAGTGCCAGCCGTTCGTGACAAAACTGACCGTCAAACCCGCGTCGCCGACGGCTTGAAGGGTTTCCGAAAACTGAGGATGGAGCGTCGGCTCGCCCCCAGTGAAATTTATCCGCGTAACGTTAGCGGCAGCACGAGCCTCGCCGATCACTCGTCTTAAGAGCTCGAGCGAAAAGAATTCGGCGTGTGAGCTGTAGAGGTTGTCGTCAGAGCGAAAACAGTAGCTACAGTGAAGATTGCAAATGTTCGCCAACTCCACGCTTAAACGTCGTGGTCCATAGTCGCCGTTGAACGTGATCTCTGTTTCCATTACAGACGTAGGCACGAAAAGCCAAAGTTAAGAACGCTTGAAGGCCTCGTTCAAAAAGCGTGCTGCAAAACCGCCGTCTAAGAGATCGCGACCGCCTGCGAGATCGTAGCCACGCGCCTGGCGGGCGAGCGTAGAGAGCAACTCCAGGTTCGCGCCGGCGATCGATCTATCGTAGGTGGCCCACGGGCACGCTCTGATCAACCGCGTCATCGTCTCAGCTTGCGTTAGTGGGTCGAGTACGGATCGTGTTTCACCATTAAGATGAATAAACAGCAACGATCCGGGAGACGCGTGGGCCACTCGCTTCGATCCCAAAACTACCTCGGGTTCAAAACAGTGCTTGA
>DAIOGT010000078.1:0-20118 GCA_036745095.1 Pyrinomonadaceae bacterium | reverse complement strand
ACCTCAATCCAATCGAGGAAGCGCACGCATATAAAAAGCTCATCGAGACGGTGGGCCTGACACAGGAGTCGCTCGCCTCACGCGTCGGCCGCGATCGCACGTACATCACGAACTACCTGCGTTTGCTTCGCCTGCCCGACGATGTCCAACAGCTCCTCAAGGAAGGGCGACTTTCGACCGGTCACGCTAGAACTTTGTTATCGTTAAGCGATGCAGACCTGCAGCGACGCATCGCGAGGCAGATCATCGATAGCGGGCTGTCGGTGCGGGCCACCGAACAGTTAGTTCAAAAGGCAAGTGAAGAAAAGCCAGTCCGAAGGGCTGCCCCTCAAGCCGTCGACCCAAATATCAAAGCTGCGGAAACGAAGCTACGGAGGGCACTCGGAACTCAGGTGAAAATTCTCCAGGCGCCGGACGGTCGAGGCAAGGTGGAGATCAGCTTTTTCAACACTCAGGATTTGGATCGCATCTATACTTTGCTGATGCCTCGAGCAGTCGAGATTTAAAATGTACACCCGATCGAACTAGCGTCTCACTCCGAACGGTAGATTGTAAAACCGTTGATACAAGTCACCGCTTTACCCCTGTTTGCAGGGCGGTTCGGTTGATTCTGCTTTTGCACCATGTTAGACTCGCGCGCTTTTCGATAGCCCACAATTTGCGCTTATTAGAGGAATCGGATGATTCTCGCGGAGACCTCAATTCAGTTGGTTCCTGACGGTACGTTACTGCTCCACTTGTTGCTGGTGGTCGTCATGGTCGTGGTGTTGAATCGCACTCTGCTCAAGCCGATAAATCACATCCTCAGTGAGCGAGAGAGACAGGTCACGGGTCGGTTGCGGGAAGCAGAGGCGTTGACGGCAGAGAGCGAAGAGAAACTTAAGAACTACAACAACACTCTTCGTGAGGCTCGAACGGCCGGCTACAAGCTTCTGGAAAAAGAGCGCACAGAAGGCCTCAAAGAAAAAGAACAAAAAATCCGGCAATATCGCGACGAGCTGTCGAGGCAAGTTGGTACTCAACTCGAGCAGACTCGTAAACAGGAACAAGTAGTAAAGGGCGAACTTGAGGCGCAGGCTGCAACTATCGGCGGTTTAATTAGTTCTCAGATATTACGTCGGCCCGCGCGATGACGCAGGCCCGACAACATTAAAAGCAAATGCTGTTACTAGCTGGAGCAGAATCCTGGTTCAACTATCCCGGCCTTGAGGCGTGGAAGTTTTTGAACCTTGCCATCTTTACTGCCGCGGCCATCTACGTCCTGCGCAAGCCAATCAGCCAGGCACTTTGGGCGCGACGCGAAGCGATCCAGCAGGAACTCGTAACAGCGCAACAAAAACACGAGCAGGCGTTGGCCCGTGTCGCCGAAGTCGACACCTTATTGAGCCGGGTGGACGACGATGTCCGCACGGTCCAGGAGCAAGCTCGCGAAGAAGCCAAGTCGGAACGTGAGCGCATCGCTGGGGCAACCTCGCAGGAGATGGAAAAGTTAAAACAGCAAGCGCAGCGAGAAATTGAAACGGCCGACAAGCTTGCGCGAAAGCATCTGCGCCAGTTTCTCGCGACGAAAAGCGTAGAGATAGCGCGCGAGTCAATTCGAACTCAGCTGAGGCCGGAAGATGATACCGCTTTAATCCGGGAGAGCATTGGTGAGTTGAGGAGGACCACGGTTTGAGCTTGCAAACGGTTGCACGCCGCTACGCCACTGCCCTCGCCGATGTGGCCATCGAACGACGCGAAGAGAGACAAGTCCAGACCGAGTTGGATTATTGGGCAGCGATGATTGAGTCGAACCCGCAGCTCAAAGAAGTCTTCGCCAATCCCACAATCGTTCACGATCACAAACGAAAAGTTCTCGAAGACTTAATCGCGCGCAGCAGCGTACGTGACACGACGTCGAGCTTCCTCCGAGTCTTGTTGAGGAATCAACGCCTCTCACAGTTGAGAGATATTGCGGCGCGATACAATCACGTGCTGGACGACCGCGCAGGCGTGCTGGCAGGAAACGTTACGACCGCGAGGCCCATCCCGGAAGAATTGAAGAAGACATTGCACGAGACGCTCTCTGCTGCTACCGGGCGCACCGTGCGGCTCAGCTTTGATACAGACGAAAAGATCATCGGCGGCCTGGTCGCACGCATCGGTTCGACCGTCTTCGACGGCTCGGTGGAAAGCCATCTCGAGCGAATGGCTGAGGGCCTGGCAGGTCAATAAATTTGTACGTCGTGCGTAGTGTTAGAGGAGATTATGGAACCAATAAGAGCGAGCGAAATCAACGAGATCATTCGCAGACAGATCGAGAACTTCGAAACTGGAGTAACAGTCACGGAGGTTGGCACGGTCATCAAGATTGGCGACGGTATCGCGGAGTTGCACGGACTTGAAAAGGTGATGGCCGGCGAGCTGCTCGAGTTTCCGCACGAGGTGCGTGGCCTCGCGCTCAACCTCGAAGAAGACAAAGTCGGCGCGGTGTTGTTTGGAGAGTTCCAGTCGATCCGCGAGGGCGATCTCGTGAAGCGCACCGGACGCATCATGCAGGTGCCGGTCGGCGAGGCGATGATCGGCCGTGTGGTCGACGTGCTCGGAAATCCGATTGACGATGCTGGTCCAATTGTCACTGAACACTATTTTCCCGTTGAGCGCATTGCTCCGGGCGTGGTTGACAGGCAGCCTGTGAAGGAGCCGCTGCAGACGGGTCTCAAGGCCATCGACGCGATGGTGCCGATTGGTCGCGGCCAGCGCGAACTGATAATCGGCGATCGCCAGACGGGCAAAACGGCAGTCGCCGTTGACACGATCATCAACCAAAAGGGCAAAGACGTAATCTGCATCTACGTTGCGATCGGCCAAAAGGCTTCGACAGTGGCCCAGGTGGTCAAGACGCTTCACGATTTCGGCGCGATGGATTACACGATCGTGATCAAAGCCACTGCGTCGGACCCTGCCGCGATGCAATTCCTCGCGCCCTATTCCGGCGCCGCGATGGGCGAGTACTTCCGCGATAACGGCCGTCACGCATTGACCATCTACGATGATCTTTCCAAGCAAGCGGCGGCGTATCGCGAGATCTCGTTGCTGCTGCGGCGTCCACCGGGACGTGAAGCGTATCCGGGCGACGTGTTCTACCTGCACTCGCGCTTGCTTGAACGCGCTGCAAAACTCTCGGACGTCAAAGGTGGCGGTTCACTGACGAGCCTTCCGATCATCGAGACGCAGGCAGGTGACATCTCGGCATACATTCCGACGAACGTGATCTCAATCACTGACGGTCAGATTTTTCTTGAAGCTGATCTTTTTAACAGCGGCTTCCGGCCTGCGATCAACGTCGGCAACAGCGTTTCGCGCGTAGGCGGATCGGCCCAGATCAAAGCCATGAAGCAGGTGGCCGGCACGCTGCGTTTGGACCTGGCCCAGTTCCGAGAGCTGCAGGCGTTTGCGCAGTTTGGTTCCGATCTCGACAAAGCAACGCAAGCTCAGCTTGCACGTGGTCAACGTCTCACTGAAATACTAAAACAGCCGCAGTACCAACCAATGGACGTCGAAAAGCAGGTGCTCGTAATTTGGGCGGCGACGAACGGCTACACGGACGACGTTGCGATCGAAGACATTAAGCGGTTTGAAACGAGCCTCTTGAAATTTGTTGAGAATTCACACCCGGGGCTGCTGGCTGACATCGCGGAAAAGAAATCGCTGACTGACGAAATCAAGGCCGGATTGAAACAACTGCTGGAAGACTTTAAAGACAGCTGGTCTAAAGAATCTTCGTCCGAAACGGAGTTAGCTGCCGTTCCAGCGAGAACAGCTTCGAGGGCACCAGCACAGCCGACAGCTTAACGACGTAACGCAATGCCTAATCTTCTCGACATCCGCCGGCGTATTAAGTCGGTCAAGAACACGCAGCAGATCACTAAGGCCATGAAGATGGTCTCCGCGGCGAAGCTCAGACGCGCACAGGAGCGCGTCGTAACTGCGCGTCCGTTTGCGAACAAGATGGCTGAAGTTTTGGGCGAGCTTGCGAAGCGTACCGACGAAGATTTTCATCATCCGCTTCTCGACTATCGCGGCGATCAGCGTTACCTCATAGTTCTGATCACTGCTGACAAGGGTCTGTGCGGTGCATTCAACACAAACCTTACCAAAGCAGCGCAGGCTTTCATCCGCGAGAACTCTGACAAGACAATCGAGATCATGGCGATCGGTCGCAAGGGGCGCGACTTCTTCCGCAACCGCCGCGCAACCATTTCAAGTGAGTACATCGGGGTGACAGGTAAAGGTCGTGTGGACTTTTCGGAAGCGCTCGAAGTGGCTCGCGCGATCGTCAACCAATACACCGAAGACACGGGTATCGATAAAGTTTACATCGTCTACAACGAATTCAAGTCGGTGCTGTCTCAGCGTGTGGTGTTGGAACAGCTACTGCCTCTCGCGCGAGCGAAGCAGGACGAGCAGCCTGAGGCGACGTCACAAAAACCCGTGACGCTGATCGACTACATTTACGAGCAGCCGCCCGAAGAGATGTTCGCGCAACTTCTGCCTCGGCTCGTTGAGACGCAGATCTTCCGCGCGTTGCTTGAGTCAATCGCGTCTGAACAAGGAGCGCGGATGACCGCGATGGATTCGGCGTCGAAGAATGCGAGCGAGCTCATCGACACGTTGACGCTCAACATGAATCGCGTGCGGCAGGCGGCGATCACCAACGAGATCATCGAAGTCGTCTCGGGCGCGGCCGCACTTTAAGAAGTAGCCACAAAGGCACAAAAGCACAAAAATTGTGGCCAATGTTCGCAGGTTTCTAACTCACTACCTTCCGCTCATTGCCTGGCTCGGATTCATTTCGTTCGCGTCTTCGGGAAGCTTCTCGGCAGGAAACACCTCCCGCATCATTGGACCACTCATTCTCTGGCTGTTCCCCAACACCAGTCTCGAAACACTTGCCCTCGTCCATTTCACCACGCGAAAGATTGCACACTTCACAGAGTATGCGATTCTCGGATTTCTGGCGGCACGGGCATTTCGGACGTCGCCACGTCCGGCCATGAGAAACCGATGGTTTTTGATCTCCGCGACGCTAATCGTCGTATATGCTCTCGTGGATGAGTTCCACCAGAGCTTTGTGCCGAGCCGCACAGGCTCCGTTTTCGATAGTCTGATAGACATGGCGGGGGGACTTACGGCGCTGCTTCTTATCAGGAAAAGGGCCGCGGGTTTCCGCTATGAACGCTGACTAGTATAATCAACCGGTTTGCATCCTGTTCAGAATGAGGTAAACGATGGGAATACTTGATCGACTCAGCCCGAGTTCACAGTTCATTGAGGTTATTGAGTGGCTCGACGACTCGCCGAACACTCTCCTGTACCGGTTTCCGGTCAAGGACCAGGAAATCAAAAACGGCGCGCAGCTAATCGTTCGCGAATCGCAGGCTGCGGTTTTTGTGTACGAGGGCCAGATCGCCGATCAATTTCCTCCGGGCCGCTACACGATTGACGGGGGAAACACGCCGATTCTTTCGAAAATCGGTGCCTGGAAGTACGGCTTCAACTCACCCTTCAAAGCTGAAGTTTACTTTGTAAACACGAGGCAGTTTACCGACCTTAAATGGGGCACGCCAAACCCCGTCATGATGCGCGACACCGATTTCGGTATGGTTCGGCTGCGCGCATTTGGGATCTACTCGATCAGAGTGGCGGATCCGCAGGCGTTTATTAAAGAGGTCGCTGGCACAAACGCGCGCTTTGTCACTGAAGATGTTGAGGGACAACTGAAACGCACATTGGTGGGCGGCTTTAGCGACGCTCTCGGTGAGTCGAAGATCGCGGCGCTCGACCTCGCGTCAAACTACGACGAGCTCGGGAAGTTCACGCGCGTCAAGCTGAATGAAGAGTTCAAGACCTTCGGACTCGAGTTGACGAAGTTCGTCATCGAGAACATCTCGCTGCCACAGGAAGTCGAAGCCGCGATGGACAGACGCACTTCGATGGGCGTGATTGGCGACGTCGGCCGTTATGCTCAGTTTCAAGCTGCTGACGCGATGCGCGATGCAGCGCAGAACCCGGGCGGCGGCGCAGGCACGGGCGTTGGTCTCGGCGCGGGCTTCGCACTCGGCAACGCGATGGCCGGTGCTATGAGCGATGCGATGAAGCCGTCGAACCAGGGCGGCGGGACACAGGCAGCAACGCCGCAGGCAAGCGTGCCGTGTCCAAAGTGCGGTCATGGGAACGCTGCGGGCGCAAAGTTCTGCATCGAGTGTGGGACGAAGATCGGTCCGGCCACATGTGCGAATTGCCAGGCGGAATTGAGCCCCGGCGCGAAGTTCTGTAACGAGTGCGGTCAGAAGGTTTAAGTGTTTAGCCGCTGATCGTTGCGGCTCAAAATGCAATTTTCATGTTCAAAGCGTTGATGCGTCCACGCCGGGTTGTCATTACCGGAATGGGGTGTGTCACCCCGCTGGGAATTGGACGCGACGCGTTTTGGAATGGACTCGTATCGGGCAAGAGCGGCGTTCGCAGAATCGAAGCGTTCGATCCTTCGAGTTTCTCTGTACAGATCGCCGCTGAAGTCCCATCGTTTGACTGGCAGTCGCAACTAAATCCGAAGGACCGCAAACACGTTCCGCGCACCGTTCCGCTCGCACTCGCGGCCGCACGCGAAGCACTGGAAGATGCGCGGCTCTTTCCCAACGATCTATCTCTCGAAGACCGCCGCGCTTTTGGCGTGATACTCGGAACAGGTGGCGGTGGTCTCGCATTCACGGAACAGCAGTACGAATACTGGTACGTTGGTCCAACCAGCAAGGCAAGCGTCTACACGATTCCGGCTTCGACGCATGGCGGACTATCGAGTGAACTGTCGATGGCGTTCGGCCTGCGCGGCTTGTCGCACATTGTCTCTACCGGGTGCACAAGTTCCACTGACGCGATGGCCTACGCCGCCCAGCACATCGCGCTCGGCCGGCAAAATGTGATGCTCACGGGTGGGGTCGATGCGCCAATTGCGCCGGGCATTCTCGCGGCGTTCAATCTCATGACCGTCTTAACCAACGAGTGGAACGAAGAGCCTCATCGTGCTTCGCGACCTTTTTCTCGAAATCGATCGGGTATCGTTCTTGGCGAAGGTTCCTGGATTTACGTCTTCGAAGAGTTCAACCAGGCCCGCGAGCGTGGTGCTCGGATTTACGCCGAGGTGACCGGTTATGGCGCGACCTGCGACGCGTATCATCGCGTGCGACTTGCTGAAGATGGTGATGAACCAGCCCGCGCCATGCGTCTCGCGCTCGAAGACGCCGGCTGCGAACCGAAAGATATTGACTACGTAAACCTGCACGGCACCTCGACCGTGCTCAACGATCGAATTGAAACCAGCGCCTTAAAGCTCGCATTCGACGGGCAAGCGGCGCGGATTCCGATGTCGGCCACGAAGTCGCAAATCGGTCATCCGCAGGGTGCAAGTGGCGCCGCGGGTTTAGGCGCCGCGCTTTGTGCGATGCACACAAACAAGATCCCTCCCACGATTAACCTCGATGAGCCTGACCCTGATTGTGATCTCGATTACGTCCCCAATGAAGCGCGCGAAGCACGCGTAAGGATCGCGGTCTGCAACTGTATCGGCTTCGGTTCGAAAAACAGCGCACTCGTGGTCCAAAAACCCGACTATTAATCAGAGGTTTAATCAGTGGTCCAACATGCTCGATAGGTTCAAACAACGCAGCCACAGGCTCGAATACATCGATACGGGTAACTACACGGCCCAGGAGTATGAAGACTGTATCGGTGAGCTTCAGCTCGTCAACCGTTGGATGGGCGACGCCCACAGTTTGAAAGTCACTTTACTTCGCGAGATCGAAGCGCAATCGCTGACGACTTTTTCCATCCTCGATGTGGGCGCCGGGTCCGGCGAGTTGTTGCGTGTGGCTGCAACGTGGGCCAGGCAAACTAATCGACAGCTAAGCGCGGTTGGTCTTGAGCTGAATGAACGAATGGCTGAGTCGATCCTTGAGGAGTCGGAACAGTTTGACGAGATTAAGTCCGTGCGTGGCGATGCTTTAGAGCTGCCGTTTGCAGATGGTCAGTTTGACTTCGTAATTTGCTCACTGTTCACGCACCACTTTCCTGACGAGCAGGTCGCGCAGATTCTGCGCGAGATGAGCCGCGTTGCGAAGCGACGGATATTTGTGATCGATCTGCATCGTCATCCGGTGGCTTATCTTTTTTACACGACACTGGGCAAGCTGGTTTTGCACAATCGGTTGTTGCGACACGACGGCGCGTTATCGATCCTGCGGAGTTTCAAGCGTGATGAATTGCTCGATCTGGCCAAACGCGCCGGGCTGCGCGATATTTTGATCGAACGTCGTTTTCCGTACCGGCTCGTGCTAAGCGCCGCAGCCATCAGTGAGCAAAAGACACAGAGTGCACAAATCGCTGCCTAACTTTGACGTGATCATCGCCGGTGCTGGACCAGCGGGGTCGAGCGCCGCGATTCATCTTGCGCGTCAGCGTTTGCGCGTACTTCTCGTCGAGCAGAAAAAATTTCCACGCGCGAAACTGTGTGGCGAGTTTATTTCTCCGGAATGCCGACGACACTTCGAAACTCTCGGCGTCGCTGACGAGATGACAAACTCAGATCCCGCGTCGCTAACGGAAACAGTCTTCTACTCAGCGGGCGGACATTACGTCACCATCCCCAGCAGTTGGTTTGGTGAACCGGCGGCGCTCGGTTTGAGTCGCGCGCTGATGGATAACGTACTTTTGCAACGAGCCCGGGAATGTGGCGTCACCGTGATCGAGGGCGCAACCATCACAGAACCCATCGTCGACAACCACAGCGTTCAAGGCGTGAGGCTCAAAATCAACGGCAGCGAACAGCACCACGTCGCGCCACTAACGATCGACGCCACCGGACGCGCGCGCATTCTTACCCGAAAGCTCCAGTCCCGCGAGCCAAGGTCAAAAGCAAAATTGATTGCGTTCAAAGTTCATTTGCGAAACACGCGGGTCGCGCCTCGCGCGTGTGAGATCTACTTCTACCCCGATGGTTATGGCGGCTTGAGCAGCGTCGAAGACGACATCAGCAATCTCTGCTTCATCGTTTCCGCAGCACAAGTCAAACGGCATTCTTCCGATCCCGAACTCGTGATGCGCGAGGTGGTAATGAAGAATCGTCGCGCTGCTTACACGCTCGAGCACGCACAACGCGACTCCGAATGGCTCAGCGCTTCGTGGGAAAGTTTCGGACGACAACAGCCAGGTCCGGCCAAAGGCCTGCTTGCGATTGGTGATTCGGCGGCGTTCATCGATCCGTTCACCGGCAGCGGAATGTTGATGGCGTTTGAAAGCGGCGAGCTGTTGGCCCAGGTAATCAGTCGTCACCGCAATGCGCTGGACACACGGGCGCTCGGATCTGACTATGCGAATGCCTACTTCCGAAAGTTTGATTCGCGGCTGCGAGTTGCCGCCTGGTTGCGGTGCGCCGCTTTCAAGCCACGCCTCGCGGGAGCAGGCATCGCGATCTGCGGCGTGAGTAATCATCTCCGTAATCGCATCGTTCGCGCCACCCGTTCTTCCCTCAAACCAGCATGAGGCCGAATCAGTGTAAATCTATGTCAGCTAAACCGCTTGCCACGTTCACTCTTTTAGAGTAAAAAGGCTGAGCCAGTGCTGGTCTCTGTCATCGTTGCTATCCCAGGGCACATGACAACGGCAAACGTTCTCCCACACGCCGTCAGCAAATCGGAGACGGATCTCCGAACTCGTCCAGTGGCAAGCGAACGTAACCAAAAATTACTAGTGACCGCGCGATTTCCAGAGCCGCGAAAAACTAAAGGAGAAATGACGATGTTGGTATCGTTAAAGTCCCGGCTTGACGGATCATTGCAAATACCGAGTTTGTTACTGATCCTTCTTCTTTCCGCTCACGTCGCTTTCGGGCAGGCGCAGTCAAACGCCGCCGATATTCAAGGCACCGTGAAAGACGCGACGGGTGCGGTTGTGGCTAATGCCAATGTCACTGCTCGAAATCCGGGCACGAACTTCTCGCGCTCTGCAACCACTAACGAGCAAGGTTTCTATCGCATCGTCAACGTACCACCCGGCGACTATGAGATAACGGTTGAAGCGACGAACTTCAAAAAAGCCGTCCTCCCAAAGGTCACTGTCACGATCGGACAAGCTGCGCAACTCGACGACATCACCCTCGAGCCGGGACAGCTCACCGAAAGCGTTACGATTTCGGATGCGACGTCTGAAATTGTCGAGACTTCGAAGACATCAGTTGCAACCACGATCGATCAACAGCGCATTAACAACCTGCCGATCAACGAACGTAACTATCTTGCCTTCGCTCTCACAACTTCCACGGTCGGTCGCGACGCCGGTCGCCCGATTGGACCGGCGCCCACGACAGGGTTGAACTTTGGCGGCCAGCGTGGTCGTTCAAATCTCGTACAGGTTGACGGCGCCGACAACACCGACAACTCCGTGAACGCGTCGCGCTCCACCGTCAGCCAGGAAGCCGTGCAGGAGTTTCAGGTCGTTACAAATTCATTTGCGCCCGAGTTTGGGCGTTCGGCGGGCGGCGTGGTGAATGTGGTTACCAAGTCAGGTACGAACGAGCTGCACGGAAACATATTTGGCTTTTTGCGTCACCGGAGTTTTCAGGCACGTAATCCGTTTGCGCCAATCGAGGATCCGCCGTTTACGCGCGCGCAATATGGCGTCACTTTGGGTGGTCCACTCGACCGAGATCGCACGTTCTTCTTCTTCGCATTTGAGCAACGACGACGCAATGAGTCGGGCTTTTTCACGAGCAATGTGCAAGGCAATCTGACCTCCAGCGTGACCATCGCAGGCCAGACGTTCAGAAACCTGACGCCGCAGCAAGCCGCCTACATCAATGGACTGTTATCGGTGGGCGCTACCGCGCTCGCCGTTCCGTATGCATTTCTCGCCTCGAGCGGCGGATCGACAGCGCTTACAGGCACAAATCCCCTGACGATTTTCCCAGGTCTGACGGGTACTCTGACGCCGCTGCCGGCGGGAGCGACCGTTGGCCCGCGTTTCCTGCTTTCAAGTGCACCTGTTCCCAGCGCGACAACTAACGCCGCGGGTCAGCTCATCGCGTTTAGACCATTGAACGATCTGCAGCGAATCTTTCCGGTGACCGAGCGGACGACCTTCAACTCGTTTCGCCTGGACCATCTGATCACGCAATCTCATCAGTTCAGCTTCCGCTTCGGCTACAACCCGAGTGAGATCACCGGTATCCAGGTCGAATCACAAAACCAGTCGCTGGGCCAGAATGATTTTTCACGCACAGGCATTCAGAAGCTGCGTGACTTCTCAGCCGTCACCACTCTGACTTCGACCCTCTCGAACAACGTTGTCAACGAAGCGCGGTTCAACTTCGGAGAACGTCGCGCGACTTTTAAATCGCAAAACGGTGATGCGGTGGCCTTCAACATTTCCGGCACTGCCTTTATCGGGCGCGAGCTGTTCTCCCCGGTTGTTCGCACGGAAAATCGATATCAGTTCACTGACAACGTCAATGTCGTCGCCGGAAATCACAACTTCAAGTTCGGCGGCGACTTCGCCTACGTTCAAATTCCGGAAGCGATCTTTGAATTGAACTTCGCGGGACTGTTTAATTTCGGCGGATTGGGCGCCTGCACTCTGGTATCCGCGTTGTGTACGACGCCGGGAGTGCCGCAACCGCCGCCCGACTTTACCGCGGTACAGCAGTACGGACTCGGATTTCCCTCAAACTTCATTCAGGGTTTCGGCAATCCGGTCAGCAGTATCAACAATAAGCCGATGGCGTTCTTCGCGCAGGACTCATGGAAGGTTCGCCCCAACCTGACGCTCAACTACGGCGTTCGATACGACTACGAACTAACTGACCAGATTCAGACACTGCCATTACGTGATCCGCTATCGGGAATCACTCTATCAGCCGCCGATGTTGAGGCGGCGCAGGACGCGATGGGCATACAGCAAGGCTTTCCGCGGGACAAGAACAACTGGGCGCCGCGTCTGGCGGTGGCATGGGATCCGTGGAGCGATGGAAAGACGTCGATTCGCGCCGCATTCGGAATGTTCTATGACCATCCGTTGCTCGCGATCGCGTTCAACTCCGACATCGCTGACGCCGTGCAACAGCAACAAGGAATCCTGACGCCTGGCAGTCCGTTGCAAACTTCTCTACTTAATGCAGTACAGGTGTTTCAAGGAACTGTTTGTCCTCCGGGAGGACCAGTAACACCGATTTGTGGACCGGGTGTCGTAACGCCTGGTGTCGCTGCCGGTGCGCAGTATCAATTCGGTCGCCAACGATTCAACGATCAAACGTTCCCTGGCTTTGGCCCGGTGCTTCCGTTCACGCTGCATGTGCAGAAGAACTTTGAGTATGCCTACGCGAATCAGGGTAACTTCACGGTGGAGCGCGAGCTGACGCGGGACATGACGCTGTCGGGAAGTTATATCTATGTCGGGGCTCGCCACCTGCCACACCCGCTTGACATCAATGCTCCGCAGACAGATCTGCAAATTGCAAACTTCAGGCGTTACGCTAACCGCAATCCGGCGAATACGACGGAAGCGTTACTCGTGGGCAATTTCTTCGGAGCGACTCTGGCGCCCGGCACTGCGTTCGCTAATCCGCTGCTGACTGGTGACAACCTTGTGGTGATCATTCCGGGAATGATCGTTCTGTCGCCAACTCGCGGCAGAATCATTTCTCCTGCGATAGCGAACTTCTTCCGGCCCAATGCGCCGAACTACTTCCTGGCCCAGGCGGCAAGCAATGGGTTGGTTACACCCGCGGTCCTGAATTCGCAATTAGCGGGCACGCTTCGCACTCCGGGAACGATTTCTCCGTTCGGTTCGATCAACGCGCAAACGTCGGATGGTAATTCGACCTACAATGCTTTGAACGTAGACGCGAAGAAGCGGTTTTCGCATAACTTCCAGTTTCTTGCTTCTTACACGTGGTCACACTCGATCGATGATTCGTCTGACCTGCAAACGCTTTTACTGCCGCAGGACAATCGAAACTTCGGCGCCGAGCGTGCGGATTCACTCTTTGACCAGCGCCATCGCTTCGTGTTCAGCAGCGTGATCGCGTCGCCAAGCAGCTGGGCCACGGCGAGTGGATTCCATCGCGCGCTCTCGAACTTCACGATCGCGCCAATCTTCGAGATTTCGTCAGGCCGTCCGTTCAATATCCTGAGCAATCAGGACACGAATAACGACCAGTCGAACCAGACCGATCGCCCGTCCGTGCTTGACGATGGCACGCTCTGCGTGCCCGGCAGTTTGGGATGTGCCGGGTTGATCACGAATGGCGTGTTTACGAGTGGCAGTTTGGCCCGCAATTTCGGTCTGACGCACCGATACATGTCGCTGGACTTGCGTGTGGCGAAACTGGTGCCGATCGGCGAGCGGGTACGGTTGGAGTTGATCGCCGAAGGCTTCAATCTATTCAACCGGTTCAATGAAGCTGCGGCATCAGGTTTCATCGATGACGTGAGGTTGTTCAACCAGCGCGCCGGTAATGGCCGATATTTCAGCCGGCCGACGGCAGCGTTTGACCCACGGCAGTTCCAGTTTGGGTTGAAGCTCAACTTTTAACCACAGATTTCCGCGGAGATCTGCGGCACAACTTCTCATCTACTTCGCGCATCCGAAGGGTTTGATCTGTAGTGTGAGCTTTCAAACCCAACCCTCTCCCGCATACAATCGTGCGCATTATGTGTAGATCTACGCTTGTTCATCGTTTTATCACCGTAACTGCAGTCTTTTTGCTGGCAGTTGTCGCCATTCAGGCCCAGTCAACGCGGCCCAGACGCGCGAACAGACAGCCCGCGCAAACAACGAAAACCCCTGCGCAGGATCCGCTCCTGCGACCGGCACCAGCGCCCTCGCCGACGGCGCGAAGAACTGGTTCGAACGACACGTTGCTCGACGTACAGCCGGTTCGACCCGTGGCAAACACGGTAGCTCCGGCAGACACAAAGCATGCCTATCTGCTGCTCGAACAGAAACAGTTTGCGGCGGCGGCGAAAGAGGCCAAAGAGCTCGCGGCAGCGCATCCCAACGATGCGGAAGCCTGGAAGATCGCTGGATTCGCGGAGTTGAATCTGAAGCAGTACGAGGAAGCGGCTAAGGACCTCGAGAAAGCAGTTGAGCTACAGCGCAAGGCGAGGCAGGAAGACCCAAACACGGAAAGCGCGCTCGGACAGGCCTATGTGCTTTCCGAGCGATATCAGGAAGCGCTGCCGCTGTTGACGGCCGCGATCAATCGCAATCCCAATCAACCCGATGCACTCTTGATTTATTATCGCGGCATTTCCGAGTACAAGACGGGCAAGACGGCGGAGGCCGAAAAGAGCTTTAACCAGGTCGTGAAGCTCAATGCGAAAGACTCGTTGTCGCTCTACTATCTCGCGCAAATTTCCCTCGCGAAGAACGACATCGACGGAGCGATTGCAAGCCTCAATCGAGCCACGGTTAACGACGCCCGACTTACAGGCGCATGGGCGCTCTTGACTACGGCTTACCTGCGTCGTGCCGCGACGAGCACCGATCCCGCGAAAGCTGAGGCTGACTACCTCAGTGCGGTTCGGGCCGGTGAAGGTTTGATCAAACTGAGGACTGACGCTGAAGCAGTGACGCTTTTTGGACAGGCCCTGATTGGTTCAAAACAGTATGCGCGCGCCGCAGCGGCGCTCGAACGTGCGACTGCCGCCCAGGATGCGACGGGCGTGATGTTTTACCTTCTTGGTGTGGCCCATTCGCGCGCGACGACTTTTCCGAAGGCAATCACTGCGCTGGAAACCGCGGCGAAGAAAACGCCTGACGACGTGAATATCTATCGCGAGCTCGGCTATGCGTTTGAAGTGACCAAGCAATATGCGAAAGCCCTCGCTGCGTATCAGAAGGGCGCTGCGTTAGCGCCGTCCGATCCTGATTTCAAAGAGTCGATCGAACGCGTCAAGCCTTTTGCGAAGTAGCCACAAAAGGCACAAGAGACACAACATTGAAGGAACAGACAGAGGTTAGTGCTCAGATAAATCTTGTGCTTCTTGTGGCTAATAAAAAATGAGTGGCGTGCCCGGCACAGCGAGAGCCTTTGCGACTTATTCTTTAGTGCCTTACCTGGGCATCGTCTTCTGTCCCGGTGCGGTGTTGTTCGGCGCTGTCGGCGTAGTTAGATCTTATCGTTCAGCACAGGTCAGTACTGACTCTACGCGCGCCGTTTGTTACGCAAGCACGATTGTTGGTCTCGTTGTTCTGGCAGTTCAGTTGTTGCTCTGGTGGATTCTCTACCAGGCGCCAATGTGGGCAAATCAATTCTGATGAGGTAAGGAGAAATCCATGAAAATTCTTTCTGCTGTGCTCCTGCTGGGAGTTTTGCTCACCGGCGCTTTCGCACAGCGTCCGCGCGCCATGGATCCACAACCGACCCCGACGCCGGCGCCAACACCCGCTATGAAGCCGGCGCCAAAAACCGTCAAGGCAAAGTACGAGGGCGGGGTGTTTGGCTACACGAAGACGATGGAAGGCACGTTGACGTTTGATGACGGCAACAATCGCCTGCTCTTCAAAGACAAAAAGCCACCGAAAGAGATTTCGATTCCTTACGAAGCCATCACTTCAGCTTTCGCTGACACGCAAAAGCGGCAACCGGCGGCTGCGACCGTCGCGCAGCACGTGCCGTTGATCTATGCACTGCCGGCCCGCTTCATCAAAACCAAGGTTAGGTATCTGACGCTGCAATACAGCGATCCTGACTCGAATGTTACGGGCATCACCAGTTTCAAGCTGCAAAACAAGGAAATTCTTCATTCCGTGCTGGCCGCACTAGCTGAGAAATCAAACTTGATGCTGCGTGGCGACGTTTACGTGAAGAAGAAACCGGAAGATTCGAGCAAGGCGTCCCCAAACAAGTAGATACCAGCCCCGAAGAACCAGCATTCTCAGGATCGCGCGGCAAGCCCGGTCCAGACCATCCGATGGAAGAGCTCGTCCATCTGCGCCGGTGGCTCGCGCATCCCGCGATCGAGCCACCACGTCAACAACGACAACAAAGCACCTGCGTGCGTGAAGGCAATGGCCGAACGTTCACTCGCAGGTATTGATTGACCACGCGGCAGCTCCGTCAGCCGGCGCTCAATGCCGCGCGCGAAGTGTCCGCGCGCGAGTTCCATGTTCTCCTGAAACTTTCCTGATTTCACGAGCGCTTTGTAAAAAGGCTGCGCCTCGGATAGATGCGTGAAGAACTCCTTCACCGGAAACACGCGATCCGAGTTGTCGCCGCGCGCGGAGAGCGCCATTGCCAGAGCCTCGAAAAACTCCTCGGCGTCGCTCATCAACAGATCGTCTTTGTCGCTGTAATGCGAATAGAAAGTCGAGCGACTGACGTGCGCGCGGTCCAATACCTCCTGGACAGTGATCGTGTCGAACGGTTTCTCCTGCATCAACGCGACTAGGGCATCGCCGAGGGCGTCGCGTGTTCGGCGCACGCGCGCATCAGTCTTCTTATCCGACGAGGCAAGCGGCAGGTGCTCGTTATTGGACATTCGTTACCTCTTTGTTCGATTACGACCCGCGCGACCATGATACCGCTGGACAGAAGTGTCCCGATCTGAAAAATACAAGCGACAATGATCTCCTTAAATCATGTAACTAAAACTTACGAAACACCGGCCGGCAAGTTCGCCGCGTTGAAGAACATTGAACTGGAAATCCAAGCGGGCGAGTTTGTCGGTGTCGTCGGCAAGTCCGGCAGCGGAAAATCAACGTTACTCAACATGGTGGCAGGCATCGATCGTCCGTCTTCAGGTTCGGTCGCTGTTGCGGGCACAGAGATTCACGCGTTATCGGAAAACAAGCTGGCGGCGTGGCGTGGCCGAAATGTCGGCTTCGTCTTTCAGTTCTTTCAACTGCTGCCTACGCTCACGGCGGCCGAGAACGTGATGCTGCCGATGGACTTCGCAAAAATCATCGCGTTGCGCGAGCGTCGCAAACGCGCGGTTGCACTACTCGAGCGAGTGGCAGTCAGCGCGCACGCGGACAAACTGCCGGCGACACTGTCAGGCGGCGAGCAACAGCGTGTCGCGATTGCGCGCGCACTCGCAAACGAGCCGCCCCTGGTCCTTGCGGACGAACCAACAGGAAACCTCGACTCCGTAACAGCGGCGGCGATTCTCGATCTCTTTCGGGACATGGCTAATCGCGGCACAACGGTCATCATCGCGACTCACGAAGCCGACATCGCGAGTGTAATCGATCGCAAGATCGAAATTTCTGACGGTGCGCTGCTGCACTCATGACGACACTCTGGCGCAAAGCTATTCGCGACTTCTGGCAGGAACGCGCGCGCACGGCGCTCGTCGTGCTGGCAATCGCGCTCGGCATCTCCGCATTTGCCGCGGTCCTGTCGTCTTATGCGATCCTGACACGCGAGCTCGACGTCGGTTACCTCGCAACGAACCCTGCGTCCGCAGTACTGCGCGTCGATTCGATCGACAACAATCTCGTCAAAGCCATTCTTGAGAATCCCGAAGTTAGCGACGCAGAACCGCGCCGCACGATCAGCGGCCAAATCAAGGCTGGTCCAGTCCAATGGCGCAATTTGGTGGTGTTTGTAGTTGAAGACTACGGCAACATTCGCGTTAGCAAACTCGTGCCTGAGGGAGGCGCGTGGCCGCCGGCGAATGGCGAAATGCTGATCGAGCGCGATGCTTTCCAGGTCGCAAAGGCAAAGATTGGTGATGCGGTCACGGTAAAGACTGCAAATGGAATCGAGCAGCCGTTGGTCGTCAGCGGCAGTGTGCATGATGTGGGCCAGGCGCAGGCGCGCATGGAGAACATCGTCTACGGCTACATCAATCTCGCCACGCTCGTCCAACTCGGCGAAGAGCCACGTCTCAATGAGTTGAATATCCTCGTCGCCCAAAACAGATTTGACGAAGACCATATCAGGCGTGTCGTCGCCGATGTCGAGCGGCTGATCACGAGTCGTGGGCATGAAGTGCGTCGCGTCGAGATTCCTCAACCCGGGAGGCATCCGCACGCGGATCTCACCGGCATTCTGCTACTCGCGATGTCGAGTTTCGGACTGTTTGTTCTCGTGTTGAGCGGCATCCTCGTGATCAACTTGCTGACCGCGATGATGGCGTCGCAGGTGCGACAGATCGGCGTGATGAAGGCGATTGGCGGAACGCGCGGGCAGGTAGCGCGAATTTATTTTGGGCAGGCGCTGTTTCTTGGCATTGCAGCCGTGATCGTGTCGATACCGCTCGGAATTCTTGGCAGCCGGGTTTTGTGCCGCTACATAGCGACGTTTCTGAATTTCGACATCAACAGCTTTGCGACGCCGTTATGGGTTTACTTGCTTGTGACGCTGATCGGCATCGTTGCGCCTTTAATTGCTGCCGCATATCCGGTTTGGCGTGGCACGGCGACACCCGTGAGAGTTGCACTTTCGGATTTCGGAGTGTCGCAGGCAAATTTTGGCGCGAATGCATTCGA
This sequence comes from Pyrinomonadaceae bacterium, assembly GCA_036745095.1. Classification (GTDB taxonomy): domain Bacteria; phylum Acidobacteriota; class Blastocatellia; order Pyrinomonadales; family Pyrinomonadaceae; genus PSRF01. The sequence continues at coordinate 1,593 of DAIOGT010000078.1, read as the reverse complement.
TCGCGCAGTGGCGCGCATCGGCGGCACGTTCAGTCTGATTGCGTTTGCTATTCGCAACAGTTTTCGGCGTCGTGCGCGACTCGTGTTGACGTTGTTGACACTCGCGGCGGGAGGATTGTTTTTCCTATCGGCGTTGAATGTTCGCGCGTCGATGGTGAACACGCTCGATCAAATGTTTGGAGCGAAAAAGTTTGATCTGACGGTATGGTTTGGAAATCTGTACGAAGTTGAAAAGATCGAGAAAGCAATCAGTAACACACAGGGCGTGACGCGCGCCGAAGGCTGGTTCACAACGGAAGGAGCGCGTGGAGATCGCCGTTTCGGCATCGTCGCATTGCCGCCTGACACGCAGCTTCAGGATTTTGAAATTGTCGAAGGCAGAAAGCTGACGCCGCAAGACACGGATGCAATCGTAATCAACAACGCTCTTGCCGGTCGAGAGCCAAAGATGCATGTGGGCCAAAGTGTTGGGTTGCGAATTGAGGGGGAAGAATCAACCTGGCGCGTCGTCGGGATAGCGCGAGAGGCTTTTTCGCCAGGCGCGGTTGGTTACATACCTTTGAGTTTCATGCAGCAGCGCCATCCGGGAATGGTGAACAATCTGCGACTCGCGCTCGACAACACTGAACCTGACGCGATTGCCGCCTTGAAGACAGAACTGGATCGAAATCTCGAAAAGCAAGGCGTGCGCGCGCGTGGCAGTGTTACTAAGGGCGAAAGCCGCTTTGCGTTCGATGAGCACATGCTGATGATCTACGTGTTTTTGATCATAATGTCGGTGATAGTCGGCGGCGTTGGCGGGCTGGGACTGATGACGACGATGAGTCTTAACGTGCTCGAGCGTCGTCGTGAGATGGGTGTGATGCGAGCGCTGGGCGCGACGCCGCGAATCGTGTGGGTGATGATCGTGGCGGAGGGAGTCGCGATTGGACTCTTGAGTTGGACGATTGCCGCGCTGCTGGCGTGGCCGGTTAGTAAAGTAGTGGGTGATTCGTTGGTCCGGGTGATGTTTCGGAGTGGCTTGGATTTTACATTCGAGCCGTTGGGGTTGTTGATCTGGATGCTCGTGTCGATCGCTTTGAGTGCGGTGGCGAGTTTTCTGCCGGCGTGGAAAGCATCAAGAGTTACGGTGCGTGAGGCGCTTGCGTATGAATAGAGCCATGGATAAAAGGAACTTTTATCCCGTGCGATTCAGGATGAAGTCCGCGATGCGACGCAGAACATCAGTCGGTCTGTCGATCTGATCCAGAGCCTCACAGGCGTTACGATGCGCTCGCTCGGCGGCGACGCGCGTCTCTTCCATGCCGTGCAGCGCGGGGTACGTGGCTTTATTCGATCGCGCATCCTTGCCGGGCGTCTTGCCGAGATCCTCGGCCGTTGCTGTGACGTCGAGAAAGTCGTCAGTGATTTGAAACAAGAGACCGAGGTGTGAACCGTAGTTCGTGATAGCTATGAGTTCATTTTCGTTCGCACCACCGATAATCGCGCCGCAACGTGCCGCAGCGACAATCAACGCACCGGTCTTCAACCGGTGAATCTCTTCGAGTTGCGCACCGTTCACCTGGCGTGTCTCTGCTTCCATGTCGAGCGCCT